>JBIIZE010000005.1:0-17453 GCA_044346435.1 Burkholderiales bacterium | reverse complement strand
GCGGCCTGCGCTTTTTCGAACGCCAGGAAATCAAACACGCGCTGGCCTATCTGCGCCTCGTGGCCAACCAGGAAGACGACGGCGCGCTGCTGCGGGTGATCAATTTTCCGACGCGCGGCATCGGTGCGCGCAGCCTCGAACAGCTGCAGGGCATGGCGCGTGAAGGCGGCATGAGTCTGTGGGCGGCTGCCTGCGCCAACACGCTGTCGGGCAAAGCTGCCGCAAGCATTGCTGCTTTCGTGAAACTGATCGAAGCCATGCGTGGCGCCACCGCCGGCCTGCCGCTGCAGGAGGCAATTGCCCACGTCGTCGAGCACAGCGGGCTCACCGCGCATTACCGCAACGAAAAGGAAGGTGCGGACCGGCTGGAGAATCTGGACGAACTGGTCAATGCCGCGGCGATGTTCGTCGAAGAGCGCGCGACGCAAATGCCTGCCGAAGGAACGCCACCGGAAGAGGAAATGGACGAACTCACCGCCTTTCTGGCGCATGCCGCGCTGGAGGCCGGTGAACACCAGGCCGAAGCCGGATCAGACGCGCTGCAGTTGATGACGGTGCATTCGGCCAAGGGTCTGGAATTCCATGCGGTATTCATCACCGGACTGGAAGAGGGCCTGTTCCCGCATGAAAACAGCATGGCTGAGGCGGAAGGCGTGGAGGAGGAGCGGCGGTTGATGTACGTCGCGCTGACCCGCGCAAGGCGGCGGCTGTATCTGCTGCTCGCGCAAAGCCGCATGCTTCACGGCCAGACCCGTTACAACGTGCCGTCGCGATTTTTCCGTGAACTGCCGGAAGCGCTGCTGCAGCGGGTCAACCACACCCGGCAGGCGCCGGCTTATGCGCGCCAGAGCTCACCATCCTACGGCTCGCCGTCGCGCAGTCCTTCCGGACAGTCGACGGCGCCGTCCCTGCAGTCGCGTGATTTCCCCTGGCGTATCGGCCAGGCGGTGACCCACGCCAAATTCGGCGCCGGCGTCATCGTCAATGCCGAAGGCGGCGGCGCCGACGCAAGGGTGCAGGTGAACTTCAGGGATTCGGGGCTGAAGTGGCTGGCGCTGGCCTACGCCAAGCTCGAAGCGGCCTGAATTCTTTGAACGGCGTTACTCAGCCGTTTCCCCGGTGTTCGTCGAGTCGTCGCTGAAAACATCCGTGTAAGCTGCATGAATGCTCGGGATGACCACCGGCGCGAGCAGCAGGAGTCCCAGATCCAGCAGGCGCGCCGACAGGGCCGCCGGCATGACCATGATCAGTGCGGAAAATATGATTCCGCCGTAGACCGCAAATGCGCCGAGATTTTTCCGGCATGCGGCAAAGCTGTACAGCATCGCTTCATGCGGTTTCATGTCCCGGTAATAAACCAGCAATGGCGCAAACCACAGCGCCATCATCACCGCGATCGACAGCAGCCAGCCGACCAGCAGCGCCGCAAAGATCCCGGATGCGGCGTCGCTCAATTCGCGGGCGTTTTCCGGCGTGAGTTTGGCTTGTGTCGACAGCTTGAGGACTTCCTCGAATGAGCTTCCGCCGATGGCGGACATGACGACCAGAACGAAGAGATTGGCTGCGATCGACAATGAGCCGAGTAACAGCAGCGCGCCGGTATTCCGGGTCAGGCCGGCGAGCAGGTAACCGAATGCCAGCGGTTTGCCGAATTCGATGGCGCGGCAGCCTTCAATCAGGCCGACCAGCGCGATGGGTGCTGCCAGCAGCGCCAAAGGTCCGACGTAGGGAATCCACAGCAGGATTTTGAAAACCACAAAAAGCGCAACGATCATCATGATCCATTGCACAGGATTTTTCCCGAGCAGGATGGCACCGGTTCTGAGCCATTGCCAGCCGCGGTTGGCCTTGAATCTTCTGATCACAGGTTCGTTCAACGCTTCAGCTCCGGCAATAACAGTCGGTCACGGATGCGCAGCTCAAGGATGCGGCGGAAATGGCCGGGATCCTTGGCGTGCGTCAGTTCTCCGGCGCGCGGCAGATGAAAATCATACAACCGCGACACCCAGAAGCGCAGCGCGCCTGCGCGCAGCATCATCGGCCAGGCGGTGAATTCGGCGGGTGTATGGGGCCGCACTGCGGCATAGGCGTCGAGAAAGGCGCGCGTCCGCGGTTCATCCAGCGTCCCATCGGCCTTGATGCACCAGTCGTTGACGGCAATCGCGACGTCGTAGAGCAGCGCGTCAGTGCAGGCGAAATAAAAATCGATGACGCCGGCGACCCTGTCGCCGGCAAACAGCACGTTATCCCGGAACAGATCGGCATGAATGGCGCCGCGCGGCAGTTCAGGGGCACGCACGGCGTTTTGCTGCAGCACTTCCTGTTGCAGCAGTTCGGCCTCAGAGGCCGGCAGGAAAGGCAGGATTTCCGGAAGCACTGTGGTCCACCATTGCGGTCCGCGCGGATTGGCCATGGTCGCCGGATAGGACTGCCCGGCGAGATGCATTTGCGCCATGACGGCGCCGACCGCGGCGCATTGCGCGACATCCGGTTCAGCGATATCGCGGCCTTCAAGGCGGGCGACCAGCGCGGCCGGTTTGCCGTTGAGTGTGCCGAGATACTGGTTATGCCGGTTGGCCACCGGACAGGCACTGGGCACGCTGCGGCCGGCAAGGTGGGCCATCAGGTTCAGATAAAACGGCAGTTCCAGGGGCGTCAGCTTCTCGAACAGCGTCAGCACATACCGGCCACCGCTGGTGGTGACGAAATAGTTGGTGTTTTCGATGCCTGCGCTGATGCCCTGCAGGTCTTGCAGTTCGCCGACGCTGTAATCCTGCAGCCAGAGGCGCAGTTCGTCAGGGGTTACCGTGGTGAATACGGACATTGGGCAAGACCGGATGGATCAGCGCAGGGGATTTCGGTTACAGGTTCTCGGGTACATCAGCTGCCGGAATTCCAGCGGTGCGTTGTTACCAGGAGTGAATCACCCACATCGGCGGCCTGAGGCCGGTGTCGTGGGATTCCTGGCGCGTGAATTTGCCGTCGCCGCGCTCGTCAATCAGGTAATAGGGACGGCCGCCGGGCGGCGTCACCTTGACCATGTAGAGCTTGCCGCTGATACGGTATTCCTCAACGCTGTCTTCGCCGCGCTTGAGAATGGTCACCTGGGGCTCCAGCGCCGGATCCAGTTCAAAGCCGGGAGGCGGTGCCGGGGGCTCCGGAATCGGCTGTGCTTTCTGCCGATCCTGCGCAGAAACGGACATTGAAACCGCCAAAGCGGCAAGAAGAATAGTGAGTTGCAGAATGCGTCGCATGAATTACTCCGGTGTGCGGGCATTATCCGGCTTTCGCGGGCCTTTTGAAAGGCGGCGCGCACCGCGAACTCTGCGATAATCGGCGCGTTTCCGGGTGGCAGCCGCCGCCGGATATTCCAGTGACCACGGTCCCGCATGAAAACCCTGCTTCTTGTCGACGGCTCTTCCTACCTCTACCGTGCGTTTCACGCCATCCGGGACCTGAGCAACAGCCGGGGCGAGCCGACCAACGCCATTTATGGCGTGCTCAACATGTTGCGCCGTCTGCACAAGGACTATCCGGCTGAATACAGCGCCTGTGTTTTTGATGCCAAAGGCAAAACCTTCCGCGATGACCTGTATCCGCAATACAAGGCCAACCGGCCGTCGATGCCGGATGAGCTGGCTTCACAGATCGCCCCGCTGAAGGAGGCGATTGTGGCGATGGGCTGGCCGCTGATCGAGGTCTCGGGCGTAGAAGCGGATGACGTCATCGGTACGCTGGCGCGCCAGGCCGAGCAGGCCGGCATGCAAGTGGTGATTTCGACGGGCGACAAGGACATCACGCAGCTGGTCACGCAGCAGGTCACGCTGGTCAACACCATGTCCAACGAAAAGCTGGATATCGCCGGCGTCGAGCAGAAATTCGGCGTGCCGCCGGAACGCATCATCGATTACCTGACGCTGATCGGCGATGCCGTCGACAACGTGCCCGGCGTGCCCAAGGTCGGGCCGAAAACCGCGGTGAAATGGCTGACCCAGTACGGCACGCTCGACAATATCGTCAAAAACGCGCCGGATATTGGCGGCGCGGTCGGTGAGAACCTGCGCCAGTCGCTGGACTGGCTGCCGCAGGCAAAACAGCTGCTGACCATCAAATGCGATGTCGAACTGCCCTTGCGTATGGAAGAACTCGCGCCGCAGCCTCAGGATGTCGCGACGCTGGCGACGCTGTTCGACCGTTTCGAATTCAAGACCTGGCGTCGTGAACTGGATGGCGGCAGCAGCAATGACGTTGCGACGGAAACGACGCCAGTTGCAGTCGCACCACCACCGGCTGCAGTGCCGCGCCATTACGAAACCGTGCTGACCGAGGCGGCGCTTGATGCGTGGATTCAGCGCATTGAAGCGGCCACACTGACTGCAGTGGATACCGAAACCACCAGCCTCGATCCGCTGACCGCCGAACTGGTGGGCATTTCACTGGCGGTCGAACCCGGCCGTGCGGCCTATATTCCCGTCGGTCATGTCTATGCCGGCGTGCCGGATCAGTTACCGCGTCAGCGGGTGCTGGAAAAACTGCGGCCGTGGCTGGAGAGCGACAAACACGCCAAACTCGGCCAGCACATCAAGTACGACACGCATATTTTTGCCAACTGCGGCATCACGCTGCGCGGCATTGCGCACGACACGCTGCTCGAGTCCTATGTGCTGGAAAGCCATCAGCGGCATGACATGGATTCCATGGCGCAAAGAATTTTATCAATAAAAACAATAAGTTATGATGATGTCACGGGCAAAGGCGCCAAGCGCATCGGTTTCGAGCAGGTGGCCATCGAAGGCGCCAGCGAATACGCCGCGGAAGATGCCGACATCACGCTGCAACTGCATCAGTCCCTGTTCCCGCGCATCGCGGACGACGAAAAACTGAAACACATCTATGCCGACATCGAGATGCCGGTGATGGCGGTGCTGTATACGATGGAGCGCAACGGCGTGCTGCTGGATCAGAAGCTGCTTGCCGAACTGTCTGCCGAGTTCGGTGCAAAGATGATTGCTATCGAAGCACGGGCACACGCCGAGGCCGAGCAGCCCTTCAATCTCAGCTCGCCGAAACAGATCCAGGAAGTGCTGTTCGACAAGAAGGGCCTGAAGCCGGTCAAGAAAACGCCGACCGGTGCGCCGTCCACCGATGAGGAATCGCTCGCAGAACTGGCACTGGACCATCCGCTGCCGCAGTTGATCCTCGACTACCGCGGCCTGGCGAAGCTGAAATCAACCTATACCGACAAGCTGCCGGGCATGGTCAACCGCAGCACCGGGCGTGTGCATACCAGTTACGGTCAGGCCACCGCGGTGACCGGACGGCTGGCGAGCAGCGATCCCAATCTGCAGAACATTCCCATCCGCACCGCGGAAGGCCGGCGCATCCGCGAAGCCTTTATCGCGCCGCCGGGTTCGCACATCGTTTCGGCCGACTATTCGCAAATCGAGCTGCGCATCATGGCGCACATCTCGCGAGACGAAAGCCTGCTGCGTGCGTTTGCTGCGGGCGAGGACATCCACCGTGCAACCGCCGCGGAAATTTTCGGCATTGACGTGAAGGCGGTCGACAACGAACAGCGGCGTTACGCCAAGGTCATCAACTTCGGCCTGATCTACGGCATGTCGGCCTTCGGTCTGGCGCGCCAGCTCAATCTGGAACGTGCCGCCGCGCAGCAATACATGGACCGCTACTTCCAGCGTTATCCCGGCGTCGCCGAATACATGCGGGTGACGCGTGAGCAGGCGCACCAGCAGGGTTATGTCGAAACCGTATTCGGCCGCCGCCTGTGGCTGCCGGAAATCCGCAGCAGCAACGGCAACCGGCGCCAGGGTGCGGAGCGCGCGGCGATCAATGCGCCGATGCAGGGTACGGCGGCCGATCTGATCAAGATGGCCACCATCCAGGTGCAGCAGTGGCTGACGGAACAGAACATGAAGTCCCTGCTGATCATGCAGGTGCATGACGAGCTGGTGCTCGAAGTGCCGGATGCCGAGCTGTCCACGGTCAAAACCGGACTGCACCGGTTGATGACCGGCGTGGCGCAGTTGGCAGTGCCGCTGCTGGTCGAAGTCGGTGTCGGCCCGAACTGGGATAAAGCACACTGAGGGCGCACTGAGGGGCACACGGAAGCGCGCGCCAACGCGCGCTTACAGTCCTTGATGCCGGGCATGGAAATGATTCGGCATGGAACTTGCTGAGAAAAAGCTGTTGCCGTGTTGTTGAGCGTCCCAGCCTGTTTTCAGCGAGGAATTCCGCCATGATCGCTATTCTGTTCCGTCCCTGTTTCGCCATAGTGGTGCGTCTGGCACTGTGCTTGTGCATGTTTCCGGTGCTTGCTGCCTATCCCGAGAAACCGATTCGCCTGATTGTTCCGCTGGGGCCGGGCAGTTCCGCCGACATCATTTCGCGCATTATCGGCGCTGAACTGACCAAAGCCTGGCAGCAGCAGGTGGTTGTTGATACCCGGCCGGGCGCCGGCGGCACCATCGGCACTTTTCAGGCAGTGCGCGCCAACCCCGACGGTTATACGCTGTTGCTGGGCACCAACGGCACGCTGGCCATCAACGTCGGCCTCTACAAGGATCTGAAATATGATCCCGTGAAGGATTTCATGCCGGTGGCCAATCTCGGCGCCGTGGTCAACGTGTTGTGCGTGCCTCCTTCGAATCCCGCAAAAAACGTCAACGAACTGATCGCGCAGGCCAAGGCGAAACCCGGCGCCCTGACCTACGCCTCGGGTGGCGCCGGAACTTCGCATCACCTGTCAGGCGAATTGCTGAAATCGATGACCGGTATCGACATCGTGCATGTGCCCTACCGGGGCGCTGCAGATGCGGCGGCATCGGTCATGGCGGCACAGACCTCGATGACATTTCTCAATGTACCGGTCGTTCGCGGAGCCATAGAGCAGGGGCGGCTCAAGGGACTGGGCGTCACCGGGCTGAAGCGTACGGAATTCCTGCCCGACCTGCCGACGCTGAACGAGCAGGGCTTGAAAGGTTATCTGGTCGATGCGTGGTTCGGCATTTTTGTACCCGCGGGCACGCCACCGGCGATCGTGACCCGGCTCAACAGCGAACTGCTGCGGATACTCGCCGAACCGGGCACCCGCTCAGCCTTGCAAAAGGCCGGATTCCAGCAGGTTGACCCGCTGTCGCCGCCGGCATTCGGCAAACTGCTGCAGTCGGAGATTGCGCGCTGGGTGCCCATCGTCAAGGCATCGGGCGCGCAGGCCAATTGACGAGCCGCGTTATCGCAGCGCGCCGAATACCTTCTTGACGATATCGCTGGTGGCGCCGACGGGGTTCTGGCGGAACGATTTTTCCTGCTCGGCGATCATCAGATACAGCCCGTCGAGTGCCTTGCGTGTGACATAGGTTTCAATCGAGGCGTCGTCTTTTTTCACCAGACCCAGTGAGGCACCCTGACCGGCCAGACTGTTGTATTGCTGGGCGAGTCCGACGCGGTCGGTGGACTTTTTGACGATGGGCAGAAAACGCTGGGTCAATTGCGTCTCGGTGGTGCGGCGGAAATAATCGGTTGCCGCGGTATCGCCACCGGTGAGGATGGCTTTGGCATCCTGCACCGACATTTTTTTCACCGCATCGACCAGCAGTTGTTTGGCTTCCGGCGCGGCGGCCTCGGCGGCGCGGTTCATCGACAGCACCAGCTCATCCGCCTGCTTTTTCATGCCCATCATGCGCAGCCCGCTTTCGATTTTCTGCAGGCTGGGCGGCAACGGGATCTTGACCTTGGCGTTGCCGAAATAACCGTTGTCCTGGCCGAGCATTTTTACCGCGGCGGCGGAACCATCGGTCAGCGCCTGTTTCAAACCACTGACAGCGTCGGCATTGCTGAGGTCGGCGATGCCGGCAGCGGCCGGGGGAGCGATGACCAGTGAGGCCATGACAAACGGCAACAGAACTCCGAGAATACGCAGCATGGTGAAATTTCCCGCGATAAATGGATGGGGTGGGCAGTAAATGACCAAAACCGGAAACTGGATTTTAGCCGCTGTGGTTGGTGCTGCGGTAGCGTTTGCCGCATTCGCATTCTGGAGCGCGCGCCCGGCTGCACCACCGGTAACTTTTGTCTCGCTGCAGGGTGAAAAAATCACCACGGCCAGCCTGCGCGGCAAGGTGGTGCTGGTCAATTTCTGGGCGACGGACTGCGTCACCTGCGTCAAGGAAATGCCCGAGATTATCGCGACCCACAACAAGTACCGTGAGCGGGGTTTTGAAACCATCGCGGTGGCCATGCGCCACGATCCGCCGAACTATGTGCTGAATTTTGTCGAGAAAAACAAGCTGCCGTTCAAGGTCGCGCTGGATCCGATGGGTGAACTGGCCAGGGCTTTCGGCGAGGTCAAACTGACCCCCACCACTTTTGTCATCGACAGGCAGGGTTATGTGGTGACGCGGATTCTTGGCGAGCCGGATTTCGCCAAGCTGCATGTACTGCTGGAACAGAAACTCGGCGAAACCTGATTTCGGTTCAGGTCACGCCGGCTTCATGCGCCTGCTGGTCGGCGTGGTACGACGAACGCACCAGCGGCCCGCTCGCGGCATGGTTGAAGCCCATGCGCGCCGCTTCGGCGGCATACATGTCAAACGTCTTCGGTTCGACGTAACGCAAAACCGGCAGATGATGTCCTGAGGGTTGAAGATACTGACCGATGGTCAGCATGTCGACGTCATGCGCACGCAGGTCGCGCATGGTTTGGAGGATTTCTTCGTCGGTTTCGCCCAGTCCGACCATCAGTCCCGATTTGGTCAGCACATGCGGGAAACGCGCCTTGAAATCCTTGAGCAGTTTCAGCGAGTGCGCGTAATCCGAACCGGGGCGAGCCTGTTTGTACAGCCGCGGCACGGTTTCCAGGTTGTGGTTCATCACGTCGGGCGGACCGGCCGAGAGGATGTCGAGGGCGATATCAAGACGGCCGCGGAAATCCGGCACCAGAATTTCGATGCGGGTCTGCGGCGACAGCTCGCGCACGGTACGGATGCAGTCCTTGAAATGCTGGGCGCCGCCGTCGCGAAGATCGTCACGGTCGACGCTGGTGATGACCACGTATTTGAGTTTCAGCGCGGCAATGGTTTCAGCGAGATGGCGCGGCTCGTCGGGGTCCGGCGGTTTCGGCCGGCCGTGGGCGACGTCGCAGAAGGGGCAGCGCCGCGTGCACAGATCGCCGAGAATCATGAAGGTCGCGGTGCCCTTGCCGAAACATTCGCCGATGTTCGGGCAGGTGGCTTCCTCGCAGACGGTGTGCAGCTTCTGTTCGCGCAGAATGTCCTTGATCTCCTGGAAGCGCGCGCTGTTGCCGAGGCGCACGCGGATCCAGTCGGGTTTTTTCAGTGGCGTCGACGGCACGATTTTGATCGGGATGCGTGCGGTTTTGGCCTGGCCCTTCTGTTTTTCGCCGGGAGCGGTCATTGCAGTTTTTCCAGTAAGCAGTGGATCAGCCGCTCGCCGATTTGCGCGCGGCTGTCAGTGATGCCGAGATCCCGGGTGCAGGTCACTTCCAGCCCGGGATAACCGCAGGGGTTGATGGCGTTGAACGGTGCGAGATCGACGTCGACGTTCAGCGTGAGGCCGTGATAGCAGCAGCCGTTGCGCACCCGGAGGCCCAGCGCGGCGATTTTCGCGGCGCCGACATAGACTCCCGGCGCATCCGGCCGGCCGTGGGCGGTGATGCCGTAACCGGCGAGCAGATCGACCACCGCCTGTTCCATGCGCCGCACCAGCGGCCGCACCGACAGATTGCGCCGGCGCATATCGAGCAGCAGGTAGGCGATCAGCTGCCCGGGACCGTGATAAGTGATCTGTCCGCCGCGGTCGATTCGTACCACCGGGATGCCGTTGTCGAATCGCGGCCAGTGTTCGGTTTTGGCGGCGATGCCGGCGGTGTATACCGGCGGATGTTCAAGCAGCCACAACTCGTCGCGGGTGTTGCTGTCGCGGGTACGCGTGAAAGCCTGCATGCGTTCCAGCGTCGGCGCGTACGGCACTTGCCCCAGCCGGTGAATGACTGGCGGTTCTGCGGCTGTTGCGACCGGAATGGCGGAGAGATCGGACACGGTGCGGCGGGCAAAAATGCGCCGGTAATGATGGGATAATGACGCGACATTATAGGACGTTCAGGAGGCGGCAGTGCGCACGGATACAGCAGGTATTGGGATGCTTGGACTGGTGCTGGTCACGGCGCTGCCTGCGGCATGGGCCCAGAACAGTGCCGACGCGGCTTCTCCTTACGGCGCCAGCCTGAGCCGTGTGTATCTGGCGCACCAGCGGCTGCTGGCGGTGCGTGATGCCTGTGCCCAGGCGTTTCCGGGGCAGGCCAAGGCCGGCGAAATGGCCTATGCCGCATGGCAGCGGCGCCACAAAGCGCTGCTGACGGAACTCGACAACCGCGTGACCCTGATGATTCATGGTTCGTCGAAAGATGAAAAAGACTACATGCGCAATCTGGGCAAATACGAGGGTTCGGTCATCGAATACCGCAATGGCGAGCGCGACGACCTGCTGGCCCAGCCGCGCGACGGCATGGAGCAGGGCTGCGCGGATTTCCGCGCCTACCTGACCGGGTCGGGCTCCGATTTCAACCGCGAATATGCGGAAGAACTTCGCGTGCTGCGCCAGCGCAAGCTGCCGAAATGACGCGTGGTTTCAAGGCGCCGGCTTAATCCGTGTTTGCGACCGACCGAAACGTCATTGCCGTATGTCTGTTCTGGGCTGCGGCTCTTATTGCATCGGGCATCGCCCCCTACGACCGTCTGACCTGGCTGATGGAAGTGCTGCCGGTGCTGATTGCGGCCCCGGTATTGGTGGCCACTCGCCGGCGTCTGCCGCTGACCCCGCTGGTGTACGCGTTGATCGCAATCCATGGTTTGATCCTGATTTACGGTGGGGCTTACACCTATGCGCGCACCCCGTTCGGGTTCTGGCTGCAGGAACTGCTGGGCTTTGCGCGAAATCCCTATGACCGCATCGGCCATCTCGCCCAGGGTTTTGTACCGGCGATGGTGGCGCGCGAGGTGCTGCTGCGCGTGTTCCGCATCAGCGGCCGTAAAATCCTGTTTTTTCTTGTGGTCTGCATCTGCCTGGCGATCAGCGCCTGCTACGAGCTGATCGAATGGTGGGCAGCGCTGCTGATCGGCGCGCAGGCTGACGAGTTTCTCGCCACGCAGGGCGATGTCTGGGACACGCAGTGGGACATGTTCATGGCGCTGTGCGGCGCGATCGCCGCGCAGCTGATGCTTGGCCGCCGGCACGATCGCCAGCTGGCGAAGGTGCCTGTTACAGGACCATGACCACCATCGGGTGATCGCACAGTTCCTGGTACAGCGCATCGAGCTGTTCGCGCGAGGTGGCGCGGATCACGCAGGTCACGCTGAGGTATTTGCCCTTTTTGCTGGTTTTCATCGCCAGCGTCGTATCGTCAAAATCCGGCGCATGTTTTTTGACAACACCGAGCATGGCTTGCGCAAAACCCGGCTGGGTGTTGCCGAGAATTTTCAGCGGGAAATCGCAGGGGTAATCGATCAGCGACGGCTGGGCGCCGTCCGGTGTTTCAGTCGTCACGCCGCGGCTCTCATGTGTTCCTGCTTGAACTGCTGGTACAGCGCATGCATGCGCCGGAACAGCGGTCCGGGCTTGCCGTCACCGACCGGTTTGCCGTCCAGCGTAGTAACCGCGAGCACTTCCTTGGTCGATGAGGTCAGCCAGATCTCGTCGGCGCTGCGTACTTCGCCTTCGCTGACGCCGCGCACCTCGACTTCGAATTCACGTGCGCGCGCGATTTCGAGCACGACGTCGTAAGTGATGCCGGGCAGCACGAGGTGATCCTTGGGTGGCGTCAGCACCACGCTGTCCTTGACGATGAACACATTGCTTGAAGACGCTTCGGTCAGTTGGCCGTCGCGAAACAGGATGGTTTCAGTGGCGCCGACATCGGCTGACAGCTGACGCAGCATGCAGTTGCCGAGCAGCGATATCGATTTGATGTCGCAGTTGAGCCAGCGGTAGTCCGCGGCGCTGATGCAGGTGACCCCGGATTCCACCGCCGCCGGCGACGGCGTCACCAGCGGATAGCTCATCATGAATACCGTCGGCTTGATGCCTTTCGGGAAGGCGTGATCACGCTTGGCCACGCCGCGGGTCACCTGGAAATAGATCGACTGGTCTTCGCCGTCGTGACGTTTGACGATTTCAGCGATCAGCGCTGCCCATTCGGCATCGCTGTGCGGATTTGTGATGCGGATCTTGTCGAGGCTGTACTGCAGCCGGCGCAGGTGTTCGGCCAGGCGGAAGGCGTGTCTGGAATACACCGGGACGACTTCGTAGACGCCGTCACCGAATATGAAGCCGCGGTCGAGCACCGGTACGTGGGCTTCCTCGATGGGCATGAATTTGCCGTTCAGATAAACGATGTCGGGCATGGTGGTCGCGTTCCGGTTGGTGTTGTTTCAGGAATAAAGTGTAAGTCGCAACGGGCTTATTTGAACAGCAGCCGTAATGAATCCCAGGTGTGGCCGAAAATGCCCGCCACCGGAACGGCTTCCAGCGCCACCACCGGCAGTTCACGCCAGGGCTTGCCGTCGATTTCCAGTTTCAGCGTGGCCACGCGTTGCCCCGGCATCACCGGTGCGAGCAGCGGCTGCAGGCTTTCGACCGTGGCCTTGATTTTGTCGCTCTGGCCTTTGGGCAGCGCAATATACAGATCACTGGTGAATCCGGCCTTGAGCATGTCGGAGGCGCCTTTCCATACGCGCAATTGCGTCACCGGCTGGTTGCGGCCGTAGAGTTTCACGCTGTCGTAGAACTGGAAACCCCAGTTCAGCAGTTTCTGGCTTTCGGTGGCGCGTGCGCTTTCCGATGCCGTCCCCAGCACGACCGAGACCAGCCGGCGGTCACCGCGGCGCGCCGAGGTAATCAGGCAATAACCGGCGTTGTCGGTGAAGCCGGTCTTGACGCCATCGACCGTGGGGTCAAGCCAGAGCAGGCGGTTGCGGTTGGCCTGGGTGATGTTGTTGTAGCGGAATTCCTTTTGCGAATACAGCGCGTAGTGCTCGGGAAAATCACGGATCAGTGCCACCACCAGCTGCGACAGGTCCTGCGCCGAGGAATGGAGCTGCGGATTGGGCAGGCCGGTGGCGTTGGTGAAGTTGGTGTTGACCAGGCCGAGGCGTTTGGCTTCGCGATTCATCATTTGCGCAAAAACGTCTTCACTGCCGCCGATGGCTTCGGCCAGTGCGACGCTGGCGTCATTGCCCGACTGGATGATCATGCCGCGTAGCAGATCTTCGACGACCACCGGCCGGTTCGGCTCGATGAACATGCGCGAGCCTTCGGATTTCCACGCGCGGGTCGAGACCGGAATCACCTGATCGGCTTTGATGGTCTTCTGTTTCAGTGCGCTGAATGCCAGGTATGCGGTCATCAGCTTGGTCAGCGACGCCGGTTCAAACCGTTCATTGGCGTTCTGGCTGGCGAGGATCTGTCCGCTGTTGAAATCGAGCAGCAGCCAGGCGCGGGCTTCAACCGAAGGCGCAGTGGGCAGCTGTTGCTGGGCCAGAACCGGGAAGGCCAGGAAAAAGCCGGTCAATACACTGAGCAAGCAGGAGAAAAAACGATGCACGGAGAGTTCCATTCGCAGGAAATATTGAAAAATCATTGAAAAAGTCGGGCAAGGGGTCGAATTATAGCCAAGGGGCCGGGTGTTACGCCCCAGGAATGACCCGCTGACGGCTGCAGAGTTCCCGCGCTTATTCGCCGTCGCGATACCGGCGGACAGCGGTGCGCAGGAAATCAAAGTGCGTACTGACAAGCCGGCAGCGATTGCAGATCGCCAGATGCAGGCGCATGCGCAGGCGCTCGACGACACCAAGCGGACGATCCTGCGCCTGTGACAGCAGCTGAGAGGTTTGTTTGCAGTCGGGAATCATGAAGGTTGTCCGTCAAACCAGGTCATTTCGAGGCATTCACGCAGCGTCAGCCGTGCGCGATGCAGCATGACCCAACAGTTGGTCGTGGAGATCTCCAGTTCCTGACAGATGTCGTCGGTGCTCATTTCCATGACCTCGCGCATGGTGAATACGCGCGCGGTACGTGCCGGCAGACGCTGCAGGCACAGTTCGAAGGCTTTCCAGAAGCGGCTGTTTTCCAGGGCTTTGGCCGGGCTGCCCCAGTCGGCGGGAAACTCGCGCCAGTGGCCGTCTCCGGCGAACAGCGCGTCGATGATCTCGGTTTCGGTACGCTCATCATTGTCGCCGCCCAGCGGCTGCTCGCGTCCGCTGCGACGAAGATGGTCGATGATTTTGTGTTTGAGGATGCCGGTGAGCCAGGTGCGCGGTGAAGAGAGTCCGGAAAAACGGTCGCGGCCTTCCAGCGCAGCGAGCAGGGTTTCCTGCACCGCATCCTCGGCCAGTGCCGGGTTGCGCAGTTGCAGTGACGCGTAGCGGAGCAAATAGGGGCGTTCGCGCTCGATGGTTTCGGGCGTGAGGACGGGTTGGGTGGCCGGTGTCAAATAAAATCCTTTTAAATCATATATTTATTAATACATTGTCCGGGTTGAAGCGTCTCGGCATCGGCAGGCCTTGAAATGCAGTCAGCACCACCCATATTCCTTGCACGGCGCTGAGCGCCACATCAATTCAAGGAGAACATCATGGTGAATGTAACCCGCTTCAATCCGTTTGACGATTCGTTCGATGAACTGCTGCGTGGCTTTTTGGTGCGACCGATGGCCTTTGAAGGTACGCCGCAGGCGGCGCAGCCGATTCGCATCGATGTCCGCGAAGATGAACAGGCCTATGTCGTTCATGCTGAAATTCCCGGCGTGAAAAAGGAAGACATCCACGTCACCATCGACAACGAGCAGGTCTCGATCAGCGCGGAAACCCGCAATGAACGCGAAGTGAAGGACGGCGAACGTGTGCTGCGCGCCGAGCGTCACTACGGCAAGGTTTATCGCGCTTTCACGCTGGTCCAGGCGGTGGACGAAGAAAAATCAGTGGCTCGTTATAACGACGGCGTACTGGAACTGACACTGCCGAAAAAAACGGCGACCGCCAGCAAGCGTCTGACCATCAACTAAGCATCAGCCCCGAACGCGGCACCCTCCGGCGCCCACCCCCGGCGCCCGCCGCAGGGCGGCAGGTCGAAAGACCTGCCGCCCTTTTTTTGGCTCAGGTAGAATGAGTGAACCCTCACATCCGTTCCGAAAACCTGACCTCTGCGATCACGCGCCATGCCACTTTCCGCCTCTACTGCCGCCAGCAAAGCCAAGACCCTCGCCGAAGCGCTGCCGTACATCCAGCGTTTCCACGGCAAGACCATTGTCGTCAAATACGGCGGCAATGCGATGACCGATCCCGCGCTGAAGGAAGGTTTCGCGCGCGACGTGGTGCTGTTGAAAGTGGTGGGCATGAATCCGGTGATCGTGCACGGCGGCGGTCCGCAGATCGATGACCTGCTCAAACGCGTTGGCAAGAAGGGTGAATTCATTCAGGGCATGCGCGTCACCGACGCTGAAACCATGGATGTGGTTGAAATGGTGCTCGGCGGTCAGGTCAACAAGGACATCGTCAACCTGATCAACCGTTGCGGCGGCAAGGCCGTCGGGCTGACCGGCAAGGACGGTGGCCTCATCCGTGCGCGCAAGATGATGGTGCGCGGCGGTGCGGGTAATGACGAAATGGTCGACATCGGCCAGGTCGGCGAAGTCGAAAGCATCGATCCGGCGATCGTCAATCTGTTGCATACCCAGGATTTCATCCCGGTGATCGCGCCGGTGGGCGTCGGCGCCAATGGTGAGTCGTACAACATCAATGCCGATCTGGTCGCCGGCAAGGTGGCCGAAATACTCAAGGCGGAGAAACTGATCGTGCTGACCAATACCGCCGGCGTGCTCGACAAGGACGGCAAGCTGCTGACCGGCCTCACCGCGCGCAAGGTTGACGAACTGTTTGCCGACGGCACCATTCACGGCGGCATGCTGCCGAAGATCGGTTCGGCGCTGGAGGCGGTGAAAAACGGCGTCAACACCTGTCACATCATTGACGGCCGCGTCGAGCACGCGCTGCTGCTCGAGATTCTTACCGACGAGGGTGTCGGCACGCTGATCAAGCGTCGCTGACGTCCTGACGCACCGCCGCCCTTGTCATGACCGGCAATGTCGCCTGGATCTTTGATCTCGACAACACGCTGCATAACGCCACACCGCATATTTTTCCGCACATCAACCGCGCGATGACGGCCTACCTGCAGCAGCATCTGCATCTCGACGAAGCCGAAGCCGGCGCGCTGCGGCGCCGCTACTGGCAGCGTTACGGCGCGACGCTGCTCGGGCTGATCAAACACCACGACACCGATCCGGCGCATTTTCTCTGGCATACCCACCAGTTTCCCGACCTGAAACGCATGGTCGTTCAAGAGCCGCGGCTGCGCCACGTGCTGCAACGCCTGCGCGGTCGCAAATACCTGTTTTCCAATGCGCCGGTGCACTATGCCCGCGCCGTGCTGCGCGTGCTCGGTATCACCGATCTGTTCGAGTCGGTATTTTCCATCGAGACCACGGGTTTCCGGCCCAAACCCGACGCTTACGGATTCCTGCGTTTGTGCCGCGCCCATCACCTGCGCCCGCGGCGCTGTATCATGGTCGAAGACTCGCTGGAAAACCTGCGCACCGCGAAACGGCTGGGGATGAAGACCGTGTGGGTATCGCAGGCGGAGCGGGCGCCCGGTTATGTCGACAGACGCATAACCGGAATCACCGATCTTTCCATTCACGCAGCATCACTGTACTGAGGACGGCATGGCACGCAGCGGAGAACGCAAGACCCAGATCCTGCAGACGCTCGCCCAGATGCTTGAAGGCCCTTCGGCCGAACGCATCACCACCGCGGCCCTGGCCGCGCGCATCGGCGTTTCGGAGGCGGCGTTGTACCGGCACTTCAAGGGCAAGGCCGACATGTTCGCCGGGCTGATTGATTTCGTCGAAGACACCCTGTTTACGCTGATCAACAAGATCACCAGCGACGAGCAGAGCGGTCTGCGCCAGGCAGAAGCCATCATCGGCATGCTGCTCGGCTTCGCACAGAAAAACCGCGGTATGACCCGGGTGCTGATCGGCGATGCGCTGGTCACTGAAGACGACGCGCTGCAGACGCGCATCAACCAGATTCATGACCGCCTTGAGGCCGCGCTGAAGCAGGCGCTGCGGTTTGCCGCGACGCGCGGCGAAATCGCCGCCGATGTCGAGCCGGCGGCGGAAGCCAACGTATTGATGAGTTTTGTCGCCGGACGCTGGCATCAGTACGCCAAGAGCGGATTCCGCCGCGACCCTGCCGAATTCTGGCAGCAGCAGTGGAAGCAACTGACCGCCGGCGTCATCGCCTAGACTTCAAATGCCTGCATCGAATTCTGCTTTTATCGCCATTTTGTCAACGGAGATC
>JBIIZE010000007.1:0-16083 GCA_044346435.1 Burkholderiales bacterium | reverse complement strand
GGAACCAGACGCTTGTAGGAGTTGGTGCCCGGATTGGTGATCGCGTTCAGCGCGCGGGCATGTTTGATGATGCCGCCGATGTAATACAGCGCGAGTTCGGACAGGCCGGCATAACCGTTGCCGCTGAACAGGTTCTGGCCACCCTTCCACAGCGACTGGTGAACGTGCATGCCCGAACCGTTGTCGCCAACGATGGGTTTCGGCATGAAGGTCGCAGTCTTGCCGTAGGAATGCGCCACGTTGTGCACGGTGTACTTGAGGATCTGGTTCCAGTCAGCGCGTTTCACCAGGCTGGAAAACAGGGTACCGATTTCGCACTGGCCGGGGGCTGCCACTTCGTGGTGATGCACTTCGACCGGTACGCCCTGCTCTTCGAGCGCCAGGCACATGGCTGAGCGGATGTCCTGCAGCGAATCCACCGGCGGTACGGGGAAATAGCCGCCCTTGATCGCCGGGCGGTGGCCCATATTGCCGCCGTCCATGTCATCGCCGGAAGACCACGGGGCTTCCGAGGTATGTACGCGGGCCGAAGCGCCGGACATGTCGATTTTCCAGGTCACCGAATCAAACACAAAGAACTCGGGTTCCGGACCGAAATAGGCGGTGTCGCCGATGCCGGTCGATTTCAGGTAGGCCTCGCCGCGCTTGGCGATCGAACGCGGATCGCGGTCGTAACCCTTGCCGTCAGCGGGTTCGATCACATCGCAGGTCAGTATCAGGGTCGCTTCGTCAGTAAACGGGTCCATGCGCGCGCTGTCCGCATCCGGCATCAGCAGCATGTCGGAAGCCTGAATGCCCTTCCAGCCGGCAATGGACGAGCCGTCAAACGCGTGGCCGTCGGTGAACTTGTCGTCGCCGAACATCTTGGTCGGCACGGACACGTGCTGTTCTTTGCCCAAGGTATCGGTAAAACGGAGGTCAACGAACTTGACTTCGTTGTCCTTGAGCATCTTCATGACATCGGCAGTGCTTCCCATCTAACTCTCCTAACGATTGCGAATGATTGAAAGGGGTTTAGTTTGCTCCGGCCCGGATAAGAGCAGGATGTGTACCAAGGCGGTGCATCCCTAGGTTTTTGAATATTAACGGCTATTAATCCATGCGCCCCAAAAAGATGCACTGTTATTGTGCGGTACAGCATGTGGCGCCCTATTATAGTGCATCAATCCTGCTTGCGCACTCGGTTAAAATCGTTGCCCCGATTTCTTTTAAGCCGATACCCCCATGAGCAATCCCAAAGCCATCCTTGATGCCGCCGCCGACCGGGCAGGACAAATGGGGCTGCCGTACAGCGGCGCCCTGCTTCCGGCCGAAGCTTTCGAACTGTGGAAGTCCCTGCCGGGCGCCCGTCTGGTTGATGTCCGCACCCGCGCCGAGCTCGACTGGGTGGGCCGCATTCCCGGAGCCGTCGAAATCGAACTGCTGTCTTATCCCGGCAACCGGCCGAACCCGGCCTTTGCGCAACAGCTGGCGGAACAAGTCCCCGCTGACGCCCCGGTGCTGTTTATCTGCCGCAGCGGCGGACGTTCGCACAATGCGGCGATGGTCGCGATGCAGTCCGGTTATGCCGATTGCTACAACGTGCTCGAAGGCTTCGAAGGCGACCGCGATCCGCAAGGCCACCGCAGCACCCTCGGCGGCTGGCGTGCGTCGGGATTACCCTGGGTGCAAGGTTAAAGAGGCGGGCTGAAAAACGTTCGTCTACCAGCGGACCCAGCCGGTCCAGGCACTGAGTAGAATAAACAGGCCGAAACCGATGCGGTACCAGGCGAAGGGCTTGAAATCATGGCTGGCGACATAACGCATCAGCCAGCGGATGCACACAAAAGCCGAAACAAAGGCGGTCACCGTGCCGATGCCGAACAAACCGAGATCATCGGCGGAAAGCAAGGCGCGGTTTTTGTAGAGATCGTATAAACCGGCGGCCACCAGCGTCGGCACCGCAAGAAAAAACGAAAATTCGGTGGCGGCGCGGCGCGACAGCCCGAACAGCATGCCGCCGATAATGGTCGCGCCGGCACGCGACACGCCGGGAAACAGCGCAAACGCCTGGGCAAAACCGATCTTCAGCGCATCCTTCCAGGTCATCACATCCACGTTGTCGATGCGCGCCTGCTGATTGCGGCCCTCAGCCCAGAGAATGATCACGCCGCCGACGATCAGCGCAATCGCGACCGGTACGGCATGAAACAGGTGTCCCTTGATGAATCCGCCGAGCGCCAGTCCGATCACCGCAGCCGGCATGAATGCGGCGATCAGGTTCAGCACAAAACGCTGCGCCGGCACCTGCGAAGCCAGTCCTGTCAGGACACCGAGGAAACGCGCGCGAAACTCCCAGCACACCGCCAGCATCGCGCCGGTCTGGATGACCAGTTCAAACACCTTGCCTTTTTCATCATGAAAATCGAGCAGGCTGCCGACGATGATCAGATGACCGGTGCTTGAAACCGGGAGAAATTCGGTGAGACCTTCGACGACGCCCATGATCAGGGCTTTTAGTGCCAGCGCGGGATCCATCACGGGATTCTACTGTAGTGATTGAGTTATAAAGTAATTAAGTAATTCAGTGATTAAGTGATCGGGCATATTCACCGCAATTAACTAATCACCTAATCACACAATCACTCGTATCTAAGTGCCTCAATCGGCAACAGACGCGACGCCTTGCGCGCCGGATAAAATCCGAAAAATATTCCGATTGCCGCGGAGAAGCCCACGGCCAGTGCCACCGGCTCAATGCCGAGCTGGATTGGCCAACCGACAAACCGGCCAATCGCCAGAGAGCCGCCGACACCCAGTGCGATACCGAGCAGGCCACCGATCAAGGCCAGCGTAATCGCCTCCACCAGGAACTGCGTGAGGATGTCGCGGCCGCGCGCACCCACCGCCATGCGCAGGCCGATTTCGCGCGTGCGTTCGGTCACCGACACCAGCATGATGTTCATGATGCCGATGCCGCCGACCAGCAGCGACACCGAAGCGACGGCGGCGAGCAGCAGTCCCATGATCTTGCTGGATTCTTCGCGGGCACTCAGCACTTCCGACAGATTGCGCAGCGTGAAGTCGTCTTCCTGCGCGGACTGGATGCGATGACGCTGGCGCAGCAGGTCGCGGATCTGCGCCTCCGCCTCGGCCATGCTTTCGCCATCACGCACCTTGATCGACACCGAACCCACGGTACGCAAGCGGCCGGCACCCTGACCGAGCACACGGTTGCGCGCCGTCGAGATCGGCATCAGGATCACATCGTCCTGATCCTGGCCCATCAGGCTCTGGCCTTTTTTCTCCAGCGTGCCGATGACCGTGAACGGCACCTTGCGGATGCGCACCACCTGTCCCACCGGATCGGTGTCGCCAAACAGGTTGCGTGCCACGGTATCGCCCAACAGCGCCACTTTGGCGGAGCCGGCAATATCGGCGGTTTCAAACGCCTTGCCCTGCGCGACCACCCAGTTGCGCGCCTCAAAATACTCCGGGGTCACGCCATAGAATACCGTCGACCAGTTGCCGGATCCGCCCACCACCTGGCCGGTGCCGCGCAGTGTCGGCGCGGAAGCCTGCACTGCGGGGACATCGCGCTGGATCGCATAACCATCTTCCTCGGTCAGCGTATTGCGCGAGCCCGCACCCATGCGCACGCCGCCGCTGGTGCTGGAGCCAGGCATGAGAATGATCAGGTTGGTGCCCAAACCCTTGATCTGGCTTTCGATCTGCGACTGCGCGCCAGAGCCGACGGCAATCATGGTGATCACTGCGGCAACGCCGATGATGATGCCCAGCATGGTCAGCGCGCTGCGCAGCTTGTTGATGCGCAGCGCACGCAGCGCAATGCGCATGCTGGCGAGCACGTTCACGCCTGCACCTCTCCGGACCGCGTTTCGTCTGACTGCATCTCATCCGAGACCTGTCCTGCACGCAACTGCGCCGCCAGTGCCGCGGCATCCTGCGGCCGCTCAACCACACGATCCTCGGTGACACGGCCGTCGCGAAACGTGATCACGCGTTTGGCGAACTCGGCAATGTCGTGCTCATGGGTTACCAGCACCACGGTCATGCCCTGTGCGTTCAACTGCTGCAGCAGCGCCATCACCTCGCAACTGGTCTGCGTGTCCAGCGCACCGGTGGGTTCATCGGCAAGGATCAACACCGGATCGTTGACCAGCGCACGCGCAATCGCCACACGCTGCTGCTGTCCTCCCGACAACTGCGCCGGATGGTGATGGCCGCGCTCGGCGAGACCAACCTCGGCAAGTCGCGCCGCGGCACGGCGGTCGCGCTCCTCGCCGGAGACCCCGCAATACAGCAAGGGCAGCGCGATGTTTTCCAGCGCCGAAGTACGCGGCAACAGATTGAAACTCTGGAACACGAATCCGATGCGCCGGTTGCGAATCGCTGCGAGCGCATCGCTGTCGAGACCCGATACCCGGTCACCGGCGAGCAGATACTCGCCGCCGGACGGCGTATCCAGGCAACCCAGCAGATTCATGAATGTCGACTTGCCCGAGCCCGACGGCCCCATCACCGCAACAAATTCACCCGCCTGGATATCCACAGACACGCCGCGCAAGGCGTGCACCGTAAAGCCGCCGAGTACATAGGACTTGGCGAGTTCGCGGGTGGTGATCAGCGGGGTCGACATCGTGCGGCGCCTGTGACTCAGCAATCCATTGCGTTAATAACTATTTTTATTGTTATTTTCAGAAACCAAACCGCGGCGCTGTGGCCTTGGTTTCAGGTCGCGCTGCACCCGTACCGACGATCACCGAATCACCTTCCTTCAATTCGCCGCCAAGCAATTCGGTAAACGTGCCGTCGCTGATACCGAGCCGTACGCTGACCGATTTCGGCGCCTGCGATCCGTCGGCCACCCACACCGTTCCGCGTGTCGTTGCCACGCCACGCTGTTCGGCCGCCATGGCTTCGTAACGTTTTAATTGCTCTTCGTTGAGGATCGCCGCAATTTCGGTGCGGGACTGCGCGCGCAAGCGGCCGACCTCTTTTTTGCGCTGTGCCGGATCATCCACGCTGATGGCTGCAATTTTTTCCGCAGTCGCTTTCTGTATCGCCTCCAGTTTTACCTGTTGCTCAGCGCTAAGTCCGAGTTCCTTGGTCAAACGTTCGCGCATGGCCTGACCCTGTCCACCGGCGCCCGGTGCCGCAGCACTCTCGGCCTTCTGCGTATCTTTATCGCCTTTCGCTGGCGCCGCCGCGCCCGGCGGACGGTAACGCAATGCGGCATTGGGCACACGCAGCACCTGATCGCGATTGGCGACGGTAATGCGCACATTGGTGGTCATGCCCGGCAACAGCGTCAGGTCAGGATTGGGCGCAGAAATGATCGCCACGTAAGTCACCACGTTCTGCACCACCAGTGCGGCCTTGCGCACTTGGGTGATCTTGCCGCGGAAGGTGCGCCCCGGGAACGAATCGACGGTGAAAGTCGCATCCTGCCCGACGGCGACACGGCCGATTTCCGACTCGTCGATGGACGCCTCGACCTGCATGTCGGTCAGGTTGCGTGCGATCAGGAACAGCACCGGCGCCTGCAGGCTGGCGGCGACGGTCTGCCCGGCATCCACACTGCGTGAAATGACAATGCCGTCGACCGGCGCGCGAATGGTGGTGCGTTCAAGGTCAACCTTCGCCTGCGCCAGCTGCGATTCACGCTGTTTGACCAAGGCCTCGCCATTGCGGATCTGCGCTTCACCGACAGCACGCTGGGCCTGCGCGGTCTTCACCTGTTCAGCAGCGATGGCAACTGCCGACTGGGTTTTTTCCAGCGCCGCCATTGACACAAAACCCTTTTCAACCAGCATCTGGTTGCGTTTCAGATCGCGTTCGGTCTCGGCATGTGCAACCTGGGCGCGCGACACTTCGGCCTGCAACGCCGCCACATTGGCGCGCTGCGTCAGTGCAGTGGCCCGGCTGGCCTCAAGATCGGACATCGCCTGATTGACGCGCAGCGCGAACGATTCCGGATCGATGCGGGCAATAACATCGCCCTTTTTCACCACCGAGTTGTAATCGACGAAGATTTCCTTGATCTGTCCGGAGACCTGGGAACCCACCTGAACCGAAACCACCGGGTTCAATGTCCCGGTCGCAGACACCGCCGCCACCAGCGCGCCGCGTTCGATCTTGGCCAAACGGAAGGCAGGCTGGTCCGGCTTGCCGCCCAGCATCCAGTACGCCACGCCGGCAGCGCCCAGCACCAGGACAATGCCGGCAATCAGCAATCGTTTTTTGTTCAAAAGGATCTCTCGAATACAGACAAGCAAAAACCTGAAAAGGCCGGCTCCATCCACGCCATCGTGGACGAAGCATTCATTCTACTGAAGACGGGGTCAGTCGGTACCGCGCGGCAATGGCTGTGCAAAATCCCGTACCGCATCCCGAACCGCGCGTTCCATGACCTGAGACAACGCAAGGCCGATCAGCGTTCCGCGCACCCGCAATTCACCGCCAGCGGTTTCCATGCGCCGGCTTAAAGCCGAAGGCATGGGTGGCGGCTCGCGGCCCTCGGCATTCGCCAGCATGGATGCGCGCAGATAGGCGAACAGCAGGCTGACATCGCTCTCGTCGATCAGTCCGCCGAGCAACACCTGCGGGGTCAGCAAGGGCTCCAGACCCGCAACAGGATCGCGTTCAGCGGCATGCGCGGATGCTGACAACGCGGCACCGACAACCAGGACTGATAACAGATGGTGCAGCCTCATAAACACTCCCGGAACAGGCGTAGTCCGTTATAACGCACCATCAGCGCAGGGGTGTACCGACACGGCAGGTGGCCAGCCTGCCGGATATCGCGTCAGGCTTTGCGGTAAATCTCGGCGCCTTGCTCGACAAACTCCTGCGCCTTGTCCTGCATGCCCTTTTGCAGCGCATCCTTCTCAGCCACGCCTTGAGCTGCGGCGTATTCGCGCACATCCTGGGTGATTTTCATCGAGCAGAAATGCGGACCGCACATCGAGCAGAAATGCGCCAGCTTGGCACCGTGCTGCGGCAACGTTTCGTCATGGAATTCGCGCGCCTTGTCCGGATCGAGGCCGAGGTTGAACTGGTCTTCCCAGCGGAATTCAAAGCGCGCTTTCGACAATGCGTTGTCGCGGATCTGCGCGCCGGGATGGCCTTTGCCGAGGTCGGCCGCATGCGCCGCCACCTTGTACGCCATGATGCCGTCCTTGACGTCGTTTTTGTCGGGCAGTCCCAGATGCTCTTTTGGTGTGACATAGCAGAGCATCGCCGTGCCGTACCAGCCGATCATCGCCGCGCCGATCGCCGAGGTGATGTGGTCGTAACCCGGCGCGATATCGGTGGTCAGCGGTCCCAGCGTGTAGAACGGCGCTTCGTCGCAGTACTTCAGCTGAAGCTCCATGTTCTCCTTGATCATGTGCATCGGCACATGGCCCGGGCCTTCGATCATCACCTGCACGTCGTGTTTCCACGCCACCTGCGTCAGTTCACCCAGGGTTTTCAGTTCCGCCAGCTGCGCTTCGTCATTGGCATCGTAGATCGAACCCGGACGCAGGCCGTCGCCCAGCGAGAACGCGACGTCATACTGCTTGAGCAGTTCGCAGATGTCCTCAAAGTGCGTGTAGAGAAAACTCTCCTTGTGATGCGCCAGGCACCACTTCGCCATGATCGAACCGCCGCGCGACACGATGCCGGTCATGCGTTTTGCGGTCATCGGGATGTACGGCAGGCGGACACCGGCATGGACCGTGAAGTAATCGACACCCTGCTCACATTGCTCGATCAGCGTGTCGCGGTAGATTTCCCAGGTCAGCTCTTCGGCCTTGCCATCGACTTTTTCCAGCGCCTGATAGATCGGCACCGTGCCGATCGGCACCGGTGAATTGCGGATGATCCACTCGCGGGTTTCATGAATGTGTTTGCCGGTGGACAGATCCATCACGGTATCGCCGCCCCAACGGATGGCCCAGGTCATCTTCTCGACTTCTTCCTGAATGCCGGAAGACAAAGCAGAATTGCCGATGTTGGCGTTGATTTTCACCAGGAAATTGCGGCCGATGATCATCGGCTCGATTTCCGGATGGTTGATGTTCACCGGGATGATCGCGCGGCCCCGGGCCACTTCATCACGCACGAATTCCGGCGTGATGATTTTCGGGATTGCCGCGCCGAAGTGCTGGCCGGGATGCTGGCGCGTAATCAATTCGGAGAGGCCTTCACGGCGCTGGTTTTCGCGGATGGCGATGTATTCCATCTCCGGCGTGACGATGCCTTTGCGCGCATAGTGCATCTGCGTCACGTTCATGCCGGGTTTGGCAATGCGCGGCTTGCGCGCCAGATTGAAGCGCAGGCTGGCGAGCTCGGGGTCGGCCAGCCGTTCCTGACCGTAGCGCGAGCTGGGGCCATCGAGTTCAATGGTGTCGCCGCGCTTCTCGATCCATTTCTGCCGCAGAGGCGCGAGGCCCGAGCGGATATCGATTTTCACCGCGGGATCCGTATACGGACCCGAAGTGTCATAAACAAAGATCGGCGGATTTTTTTCGGCGCCCATCGAAGCCGGGGTGTCCGATTGGCTGATCTCGCGCATCGGCACCTGGATGTCAGGGCTGGAGCCCGGGATGTATACCTTGCGCGAATTCGGCAGGGGCTTTACTGCACCGGCATCGACTTGGGCGGCGGTATTGAGGAACTTCGGGTTGGCATTCATGTCTCTCGCTCCAGAGGAAACGTCGGAAGGAACGGAGATGGAGGATCAGGATGAATGATCTTCCACGCTTCCCTACGACGGCATTATCCGTATCAGGTTATGAGGGTCTGTCTCACCCTGCGGCACCCGCCACAAGGACCCCTACGTGTGATGTTTAAGCTAAAGGAAATATGGGATAATTGCAAGCTGGAAAGCTCCGTTGCACCGCGCCAATTCCCTTTTTCCGACAAGCACTTATACTCACTCATGAACGCCACCCTACCGGTCTCTGCTCCCGCTTCGGACATTGAACGCAACCGTTTCTTCATGGTTGAGCAGCAGATCCGCACCTGGGAGGTGCTGGATCCGGTCATTCTTGACCTGTTGATGCGGATACATCGCGAAGACTTCGTACCCGCCGCGCATCGCGCACTGGCCTTCGCCGATATGGAAATCCCGCTGGGTCATGGCGAGATGATGCTGTCGCCTAAAACGGAAGCACGCATGCTGCAGTCGCTGATGATCAAGGACACCGACTCGGTGCTCGAAATCGGCACCGGCAGCGGTTTTATGACGGCGCTGCTCGCCAGTCTCGCCCGCCAAGTCCATAGCGTTGAGATCATCCCCGAATTTTCGCGCTCGGCGGCAACCCGGCTGTCTGCCGCCGGCATCAATAACGTAACGCTCGAAACAGGTGACGCCGCCCGTGGTTGGGACAAACACGGGCCCTACGACGTCATCGTATTGACCGGTTCGGTACCGGTATTGCCGGAAAGTTTCCAGCACAGCCTCAATCCCGGCGGCAGGCTGATTGCCGTTGTCGGCGAAGCGCCGGTGATGCAGACGCAGCTCGTGACCCGCACCCAGGGCGGCGCCTGCAGCACGGTAACCCTGTTCGAAACCTGCATTCCCACGCTTAAAAACGCGCTGCAGCCGCAGCGCTTCCAGTTCTAAACCTGCATGACTCGCGCACAACGCGCATCTGTCGCTTTCGCCTTCGCGCTGCTGTTATCCGGCGCCCCGGCGGCGGCCGCCAATTTACTGGAAGTCTACAGACTGGCCCTGGCGTCGGACCCGGTGTACAGCGCCGCGCGCGCCAGCTGGACGGCGTCCCAGGAAAAAATTCCGCAAGGGCTGGCCGGATTGCTGCCGCAAGCGTCGATCTCCGCCTCGACTCAACACAACGACCGCGACCTGCGTTTCCGCAACCCGACAGTCGCCGGCAGTCAGGCGCAATACAACTCCAATTCGGCGTCCCTGTCCGTTTCGCAGCCGCTGTACCGTAAACAGAATCTGGTGGCTTACGATCAGGGCAAAACCCAGGTCGCGCTCGCTGACGTGCAGTTCGCTTCGGCCGGACAGGATCTGATCCTGCGCGTTTCCCAAGCCTACTTCGACGTGCTGCTCGCCAGCGCCAGCCTTTCATTTACCGAAGCGCAGAAAACCGCCATCGCCCAGCAACTGGAGCAGGCCAAGCGCAACTTCGAAGTCGGCAACGCCACCATCACCGACACGCATGAAGCGCAGGCGCGATACGATCTAGTCACTTCACAGGAAATCGCCGCGCGCGCCGATGTTGAAGTCAAAAACCGCGCGCTCGAACAGCTGATCGGCCGTCAGGCGCCGGCGCTTGCCGGTCCGGCAAAGAATTTTGCGCCGGCCCCGCCCGCACCCAATGCCATGGAGCCCTGGGTTGATCGCGCCCGGACAAACGGCCTTGCAGTACGGATTGCCCAGGAAACGCTGAACTTCCAGACGCAGGATGTCGCCCGGAACCGTGGCGCCCATTTCCCCACCGTCGATGCCTTCGCCTCGCTGACCGATTCCGGCTCAGGCTCCGGCGTCCAGGGCGGCAGCGGCACGGATACCAGCACCAAGATCGTCGGCGTGCAGCTGGCGATCCCGCTCTATCAGGGTGGAATCGTCAATTCCCGCGTGCGCGAAGCGCTCGCCAATGAAGACAAGGCGAAGCAGGATCTCGAAAACGCGAGACGCAGCGCGGAACTGGCAGCGCGTCAGGGTTACCTCGGCGTCACCAGCAGCATCGCTCAAGTGCGCGCCCTGGAAGCCGCAGTGGTATCGAATCAGAGTTCTCTCGACTCCACGATATTGGGACAGCAGGTCGGTGTGCGTACGCAGGTTGACGTACTCAATGCACAACAGTTGCTGTTCAGCGCACGGCGCGATCTTGCGCAGGCCCGTTACAACTATATTCTGTCGTTGTTGCGCCTGACCGCCGCCGCCGGCGAACTCGACGAAGAAGACCTGCAGCGGATCAACAGCTGGCTGGAAAAATAATCAACCGCTGATTTTGCGGAGCCGGATCAGTTCCAGTACGCGGCCCACGGCACCGCGATGCGCCGCAGTAAATACCAGCCCGGCCTCACCCATTTTCTGACAGCGCGCGGCATCGCCCGCAAGCAACAGAGCCTCGGTCAGCGCCTGCCCCACATCCCCGACCCGCAACGCAGCGCCAGACGCAACCGCCGCATCCGTCGCCTCGGCAAAATTGTAGGTCGACGGCCCGATAATCACCGGTTTGCCCACCGTACAAGGCTCGATCAGGCTGTGCGCGCCGTACGACAGGAAACTGCCGCCCATCAACACCACATCACATGCGGCGTAATACATGAACATCTCGCCCATGGTATCGCCCAGCAAGACATCGGTTGCCGCATCAATCACTCCGCCCTCGCTGCGCCGTTGCATGCGGAAACCGCGTTCGGCAACCATCGCCGCCACTGCATCAAAGCGCTGGGGGTGACGCGGCACAATGATCAGCAACGCGCCGTGCAACCCTGAATGCAGCACGCTGTCGAGCAACAACTCTTCTTCGCCTTCGCGCGTGCTCGCAGCCAGCAACGCCGGCCGGCCACCCAGCGTCTGCTTCAATTCCACACCGGCCGCCACCTGTTGCACCGGTGGATCGACATCGAATTTCAGATTGCCGGTCACCACCACTCTTGCCGCTTTCAGCGACTGCAGCCGCTCCGCATCCGCTTCCGTCTGCGCGGCGATCAAACTGAAACCCCGCAACGCGTCGCAGGCCAGCGCACCCACTTTCCGGTAGCCGCGCAGCGAGCGCTCCGAAAGCCGGGCATTGATCAGGTGCAGCGGAATGCCGCCACTGACAGCGGCCGCGATCAGATTGGGCCAGACTTCGGTTTCGATCAACAGGCCGGCCTCGGGACGGAAATGCTCCAAAAACCGCCGTGTCGCCCCGGGGTAGTCGTACGGCAGATAACAACGCGTGACACTGTCACCGAAAAGACCGATTCCGGTTTCGCGGCCGGTCGGCGTCATATGCGTCAACAAAATGCGGTGTTGCGGGTACTGCGCCTGCAGCGCGCGCACCAGTGGTTCAACCGCACGCGTTTCCCCGACAGAAACGGCGTGCAGCCAAAGATAACGATGACGGCCCGCATCCGCATAAAACCCGAAGCGTTCGGGAATATGGCGCAGATAACCGCGCTGCCGCCGTCCGCGCCACAACAAACGCAGCAACAGCAGCGGCGCTGCGAGGTATAGCAACAGGGAATAAAGCAGGCGGGGAACCGTCATTGCAGCAACCCGTCCATTGCCGCGACGACCACCGGCACCGCCGGTACGACATTAATACCGCCCAGGTTGGCTGCGCGCGCACAGGAATGGAGACCCGTCGCCGCAGGATCCGTCGCGCAATACAGACCGACAGTCGGCACTGCCAGCGCGCCGGCCAGATGGGTCAGCCCGGTATCGGTACCGATGACGACAAATGCGCGGGCCAGCAATCCCGACAACACTTCCAGTTCCAGTCGTTCAGGCACAACAGCCTGCGGAATCTGCTGCGCCAATCGCTGACTGCGCTGGTGTTCTTCAGGGCTGCCCCACGGCAGGACACAAACCAGATTCCGCGCTGCCAACACACGACCCAGTTCAACCCAGTGCGCTTCAGGCCACAACTTGCGCTCGGCGCTGGTCGCATGCAGCAAAACGGCATGCCGGCAATCTGCAGGCAGCCAGGAGAAATGCCGGGGCGCAGCAGCAATGCCATAACGCGCCGGCGCAGACAGGGTGTAACCCAGCGCCTGCGCCGCCAGACTGCGATTGCGTTCGACCGCATGCTGCCCCCAGGGCACGTGATAGGTATGGTCATACAACCACCCGAGCGGCTCGCGCGAACTGGCCCGGTCCAGTCCATGCCGGATACCGCGCGCGACGCGTGCAATCCATGCGCTTTTTATCAAACCCTGGGTATCAATCACTGCGTCATACGATTCGCTGCGCAGTTCGCCGATAAAACGGCGCACTTCCGAGTGCACGCTGGCGCTCCATGGTGAACGACGCCAGCGCCGCACGGCAACCGGCAACACCCGCGACACCTGCGGATGCAGGCGCGGAATGGCTGCAAAACCCTCCTCGACCACCCAGTCGATGGTCACCCCGGGCAACGCGCCGACCAGATCACAGACCACCGGCAGGTTGTGGACGACATCGCCCAGCGAAGAAGTCTTGACCAGCAACACACGCGGCATCTGCGATGTATCTCTATGTTATTATTGAAGAATCCGGTCAGCGCGGGATAAATTCCCGGCAACCGCCAAAACAACGACATGATACCCGTTAGCCGCCTGTCACCCGCATGCGGCACCCCGATAATCCGGAGAACACACCCTTGATTCTGGTCACAGGCGGCGCAGGCTTCATCGGCTCAAACTTCGTGCTGGACTGGATTGCCGCGGAAGGCACGCCTGTCGTCAACCTCGACAAGCTGACCTATGCCGGCAATCCGGCAAACCTCGCTTCACTCAAGGGCGACAGCCGTTACGTCTTTGCGCAAGGCGACATCTGCGATCGCACGCTGATCGCCGGTCTGCTGCAAAAACACCAGCCGCAGGCCATCGTGCACTTTGCCGCGGAAAGCCATGTCGACCGTTCAATTCACGGTCCCGGCGAGTTCGTGCAGACCAATGTCGTCGGCACCTTCAGTCTGCTGGAAGAAGCGCGCGCGTATTGGGGCACGCTGGCCGAGCCGGCGAAAAGTCGCTTCCGTTTCCTGCATGTTTCGACCGACGAGGTCTATGGCTCGCTGGGCAGCACTGATCCCGCCTTCAGCGAAACCACGCCCTACGCGCCGAACAGCCCCTATGCGGCATCCAAGGCCGCATCCGACCATCTGGTGCGCGCCTACCACCACACCTATGGCATGCCGGTGATCACCACCAACTGCTCGAACAATTACGGCCCGCTGCAGTTCCCGGAAAAACTGATTCCGCTGATGATTCTCAACGCACTGAACGGCAAACCGCTGCCCGTTTATGGCGACGGCAAAAACGTGCGTGACTGGCTCCATGTCAGCGATCATTGCTCCGGGATCCGCGCCGCTCTGGCCAAGGGTAAACCCGGCGAAACCTACAACATTGGCGGCAACAGCGAAAAAACCAACCTTGAAGTGGTGCATGCCGTGTGCACGATCCTTGACGAACTGCATCCCGCCGGCGCGCCGCACGCCAAGCTGATCACTTACGTCAAAGACCGCCCGGGCCACGACCAGCGTTACGCAATCAATGCCGAAAAAATCCGCCGCGAACTCGGCTGGGAACCGCAGGAGCGCTTTGAAAAAGGCCTGCGCAGGACTGTGGAATGGTATTTGGCCAATGGTGAATGGGTGGATTCTGTGCAGAGTGGCGCTTACAAGAAGTGGATTGACTCAAACTACGCTGCGCGGTGATTGGTCATTGGTAACTGGTAACTGGTGATTGGTAATTGGTAATTGGAGGGGGTATGGGAAGTGGCACGATTACTCCAACGAGTCATGCACACCACGGGCTGGAAGCCTGGAAGTTATCGCGAAAACTTGCCACGGACATTTATAAACTCACAAAAAACTTTCCCAAGGAGGAAATGTTCGAACTGACAGCACAAATCCGCCGCTGCTCGGTTTCGATTGCCAGTAACATCGCCGAAGGCGCAGCACGCACCGGCCCAAAAGAATTTGCGCAATTTCTGAGTATCGCGCGCGGCTCGGCAAGCGAACCGGAAACTCAACTCTTGATCGCTGCAGATCTGGGCTACATTAAAGAGAGTGATCCGGCATTTGCCCTGGTTAATCGGGTTTCCCGCCTACTGACGGGCCTGCACAAAACCATCCGAGCCCGAAAACTGAATCATGACCCCCAATAACCAATAACCAATCACCAATTACCAATAACCAGTTACCAATCACCTAATCACTCAATCACAAAAATCATGAGAAAAGGCATCATCCTCGCCGGCGGCTCCGGCACCCGGCTCTATCCGGTCACCCATGTCGTCTCGAAGCAACTGCTGCCGATCTACGACAAGCCGATGGTGTATTACCCGCTGACGACGCTGATGCTCGCCGGCATCCGGGACATCCTGCTCATCTCAACGCCGCAGGACACCCCGCGTTTCAAGGAACTGCTCGGTGACGGCAAACAGTGGGGCATCAAAATCTCCTACAAGGTGCAACCTTCACCAGACGGACTGGCGCAGGCTTTCACGCTGGGTGAAAAATTCATCGGCAAGGATCCGGTGACCCTGATCCTCGGCGACAACATCTTCTACGGCCATGACTTCGCCACCCAGCTCGCGAAGACGGCAAAACAGACCAAAGGCGCTACGGTTTTTGCCTACGCCGTGCAGGATCCGGAACGTTACGGCGTCGTTGAATTCGATGCCAAGGGCCGCGCCCTGGGGCTTGAGGAGAAACCCAAGCAGCCGAAATCCCGTTACGCGGTGACCGGACTTTATTTTTACGACAACTCGGTCGTAAAACTCGCCAAGACCCTGCGGCCATCGGCACGTGGCGAACTGGAAATCACCGATCTCAATAATTTGTATCTGCAGAAGAAAAAACTTGAGGTCTGCGTACTCGGGCGCGGCATGGCCTGGCTGGATACCGGCACGCATGACTCATTGCTTGAAGCTTCACAGTTCATCGAGACGGTGGAAAAACGCCAGGGACTGAAAGTCGCCTGCCCGGAAGAAATCGCCTACCGCAAAGGTTTCATCACTGCCGCACAACTTAAAAAGCTGGCAACCTCGCTGCAGAAAACAGCTTACGGTCAATACCTGCTGCGATTGCTGACTGACCGCGTCTTCTGATGAACATCATCAAGACCGACTTGCCGGATGTGCTGATTATCGAACCCAAAGTGTTCGGGGATGCCCGTGGTTTTTTTTACGAGAGTTTCAACGCGCGCGCATTTGCTGAAGCAACCGGGCTGCAAGTGACGTTCGTGCAGGACAACCATTCGCGTTCGGCAAAAAATGTGTTGCGCGGCCTGCACTATCAGATCAAACAACCGCAGGGAAAACTGGTGCGCGTTACCGCGGGGGAAGTATTCGATGTCGCCGTCGACCTGCGCAAAAGCTCCCCCACCTTCGGCAAATGGACCGGTGCCCTGTTGTCAGCCGAGAAC
>JBIIZE010000205.1:0-4560 GCA_044346435.1 Burkholderiales bacterium | reverse complement strand
CCCGGGCTGGAAACGCTCATCCACACCCAGGCCAGGTACCGCCACGAGAGCATCATCCAGATACAGCATGGGCAGTCGCTCACGTTTCCAGGGCGGAAAGCCGGCCTCCTGCAACAGATTGCGCACGGTCCGGCGGGGTCCTTCACTCACCAAACGCAGCACCTCGCCGCCGCCGCGAACACGAACAGTCATCGATTGCCGCATCCACTTCGCAGCAATGCCCGCGTCATCACAAGGCTCGAAGCGCAGTACGCCGCCCAACCGGGGCAGTTGAACAGCCTTGGTGCCGCGGAACGGGAGTGCAAAATCCGGCTTGAGTAAAGGCAGATGCCGGACAATGTACAAAGCACCACGGAAGCGTCTTAACTCGACATCGCCAATGTTCACGCATACCCGTGCGTCCTCGCGTGCCCCAAAGGCCTGACGCAACACCTCTTCCAGCCGCACTGCTTCCGGCATGGTCACGTCATTACATCTTAAAAAATAGCGCAGCGCATTCCGTGCGCGGTGCGCCGGTAATTTCCGCAGCGCGGAAATCTGAACACAGTCCCCCGCCAAACCTTTGCCAATATCCTGCGCGGCCAGCGCATCCAGCAAATCGGATGCTTCCGCCTGCAACCGGGCTGCGCGGGCCAGCACGGTAACTGCACCCGAAACCCTGGTCCCGATCAGCGGCAGCACATCATGGCGCACAAAATTACGTAGGTATGAGCGATCCTGGTTGCTGTCGTCCTCAATCCAGACCAGCCGGTGATGGCGGGCATAAGCCTCAATGGTGCTGCGCGGCGTGTCGAGCAATGGCCGCCAGATTGATGGCGCGCCGGATCTGTAAACAGGCATGCCGGCCAAACCGCGCGGCCCGGCGCCCCGCAGCAACTGCAACAATACCGTCTCGGCCTGGTCATCCCGATTGTGGGCCAGCGCAATCACTTCCGATTTGCTGACTGAAAATACGCCATAACGGGCATCACGGGCTGCAGCTTCCGTGCTGTTGCCCCGCTTGACATCAACCTTCGCAACTTTCAGCCGGACACCCAGTTCCCGACAATAGCGTCGACATTGGCTTGCCCATGCAGCGGCATGCGTACTGATCTGATGATTAACGTGAATCGCTGAAATGCGTTGCGGGGAAATGCGCAAACCACGCCGCAAAAGATGAAGCAGAACAACCGAATCAATCCCGCCACTCAAACCAACAGCGATTCGGGACTTGCGATCGATGCCGCTCGCTTGCATGGAAGCAGCAACAGTCCTGACCAGCGCGTCTTTCATGACATGCTGCGGAAACGGGGATACATGAAATCAATGCCGCTCAGCGGCTTTCCGCTTCCTTGAACTGGCCATAACCCATCAGCCGCTCAAAGCGCGACTCGGCCAGTTTATCGACAGGCTGCTCACGCAACTGGCGCCAGCTGTCCTGCAATGCTTTTTTCATCAGTTGCATCATCGCTTCGTGGTCTCTGTGCGCACCACCCAGCGGTTCGGGAACAATTTTGTCGATCAGCCCCAGGGTTTTCAGTCGCGTGGACGTGATGGCAAGCGTTTCCGCGGCATCGGCGGCGCGATCCGCGCTTTTCCAAAGAATCGATGCACAACCCTCGGGCGAAATCACCGAATAAGTCGAATACTGCAGCATCAGCGTCACATCGCCGACGGCAATCGCCAAAGCGCCTCCGGATCCACCTTCGCCGATCACCGAGCAAATGACCGGCACTTTCAGTGCAGCCATTTCAAAAAGATTGCGGCCAATCGCCTCCGACTGCCCCCGCTCTTCGGCACCGACGCCAGGGTAGGCTCCCGGCGTATCAATAAACGTAAATACCGGAATGCCGAATTTTTCCGCCAACCGCATCAGACGCAGCGCCTTGCGATAGCCTTCGGGACGCGGCATGCCGAAATTGCGCAGAATCTTTTCCTTGGTATCACGCCCCTTCTGGTGCCCCATCACCACCACGGATTGACCGCCAAAACGGGCCAGACCGCCGACGATGGCAGGATCATCGGCGTATGAACGATCACCATGAAGTTCTTCGAAATCAGTGAACAGGCCGTTGATGTAGTCCTGGGTGTATGGGCGCTGCGGATGACGCGCCACCTGGGAGATCTGCCAGGACGTCAGTTTGCCGTAGATATCCTTGGTCAGCGTCTGACTCTTTTTCTGCAGCCGGGCAATTTCCTCGGAAATATCCAGCGCCGAATCGTCCTGCACAAAGCGCAGTTCCTCGATCTTGGTTTCCAGATCCGCGATCGGCTGCTCGAAATCGAGAAATGTCGTTTTCATAGGGCGGAATGATACAGGATGAGCCCGATGGAGTGCAGCCATGGGCAAATGGCATTGACAAAGCCGTCAGTCGCTGCGGCGCTTCAAACCCTTGGCATCACGTTGCATCAATGCGGCAGCAACAGCCAGCAACATCGCATCCAGCCAGAAGACGGGAACCATGCCCAACGCGGTGGACAGTGTCCCGAACACCAAGGGCACCAGCACCTCTGTGCCCTTGTTGACCATCTGACGCAGACCCATGGCCTCCCCCGAGCGTCCGTCCGGCGCACGGTTATAGGCCAGCATCATCGACAGCGGACTGCCGCAGCCCAGACCCAGACCCATCACAAAGGAGATCAGGAACAGCGCGGCAAAACCCTTGACGAACGGAAACGCCAAACAGACCGCTGTCGCCAGCAGCAATGAACCCGAGAGCACCCGCTCCTCGCTGAAACGCTTCACCAAATGCGGCATCACCGAACGCACAATCAGCAGCGCAAAACCGAATGCTCCCAGAATCATGCCGATTTCGGAGGCGCTCAAGCCAATGCGGTGACCATAGATCGGCAGCAGCAGGTTGTACAACTCCAGTCCGGTTTCGATGATGCCTGCGGTAATCAGCGCCCGGCGCAAGGGCGGATTACGCAGCAGATCGCCGACGCGATGCTTCGCCTTCTCTTCCTTGCCCAGCTTCGTATGTGTGGTTTTCGGCAACCAACCCGCCCAAAGTCCGAGCAGCAGCACGGGAATCACCGGCATCGCCGCCAAAACCGCAAATGTCGCGCGATGCCCGATCGCATCAATCAGAAATCCGGCGGAGGTCGGACCGAGCAGCGCGGTCATGCCGATACCCAGGCTGAACCAGCTGTAATTTTTTGTGCGGTCCATGCCTTCGGCCATCGCACCGATAAGGTGCTGCACCGAAACGGTATAAAAGATGTAGCAGCATCCGATCAGCGCAGCAGCGACATAAAGCACCTCAAGCCGCTGCCAGATAAAAGGCAAGGCGAGGCCCACAAAAAGCCCGATCGTGCCAAACAGCATGGGCTTGCGAAACCCGATGCGATCAGACACCTTGCCCGCATAAACCGAGAGCAGCAAAGGAAACAGCGCGTAGGTGGAAAAAATCATGCCGACGAAAAATTCGTTGGCGCCCAGTTCCAGGGCCGAAAGCGACATCAGCACCTTGCTGCCCTTGTAGGCAGTGTGCGTCAGTATGCTGAGCAGGACGATGCGGAAAATGGCCGGTATGGTCATGCCAATGCTTCACGCTTCACGGACCAATGCTGCGCACGTCCGGTGCTGTCGATCAAAAGCCGCATCACGGAATGAAAATTTTCTTGTTGGGGGAAAGCAGAGACGTGTATTTTAACGCATCGTCACCCCACGCTCACTGGAGTCACACCATGAAACTGCAGCATATCGGCATCGTCAGCCCCGGCGACATGGGCCAGGCCGTCGCCCAAACCCTCAAAACCGGCGGATTCACCGTACACACCGCTCTCGAAGGCCGCAGCGCGCGAACCCGAGCGCTTGCCACTGAAGCCGGACTCAATGACTGCGGTACGATGGAAAATCTGGTCAGGACCTGTGATGTCCTGCTCTCGATACTCAATCCTGCCGCTGCGGTGGATAACGCGCGCGCCGCAGCAGCCGCCATGAAAGCCACCGGCAAACGCTGCCTGTTTGTGGACTGCAACGCCGTCGCCCCACGCACCGCACAGGAAATTGATGCCATCATCCGCGAAGCCGGTGGAGAATGCGTCGACGCCGGCATCATCGGCCCGCCACCGAGGGGCAAGGCCGGCATGCGCATGTATGTATCGGGGCCCAAGGCCGCACTATTGTCGCCAATGACCGTGGGCGGCATCCAGGTTCGCGTGATGAGTGAGCGCATCGGTGACGCCTCGGCGATCAAGATGTGTTACGCCTCCTACACCAAGGGTGCGGTAGCGCTCGGCGTGGAAATGCTGATGGCCGCGCGCCGGATGGGCGTGGATGACGCTCTCGACCGTGAACTGCAGGAAAGCGCCGCCGAAAACCGCCAGTGGATCCTCAGCCGCTCCACAAGCATGCCGCCCAAGGCTTACCGCTGGGTGCCGGAAATGCTGGAAATCGCCAAAACCTTTGAGGATGCCGGAATGACACCACGCATCCTGCTGGGTGCCGCCGACATGTACGAAATGATCGCGCAAACGGCACTGGGCAAAGAATCGCCTGAAGAGGCGCGCAAAATCGGGCGCGACGGCCAGACCATCATCAACAGTCTGGCGGACTGATACGTCTACACGCGATAG
>JBIIZE010000203.1:0-4564 GCA_044346435.1 Burkholderiales bacterium | reverse complement strand
GCGCCGGACTGGGCTGAGGCCTTCGGCCGCCGGCACGCCGAACGCTGCGAAATCACCGGCGAAACCATTTTCTGCTACGCCAATGACCCGGCGCCGCTGATCGCCGACCTCGACCGACGCGGCGACCTGCGTTATCTGCACCGCCGCGCCAATATCGAGGACGTATTTCTGAAACTCACCGGGCGCGACCTCAGGGACTGACATGGCCGCACAACACTGGTCCCCGCCCCGTTTGAGCCTGCGCTTTCTGCATGTCTGGCGGCGCAATCTGCTGGTCTGGCGCAAGCTGGCGATCCCGTCGATGCTCGGCAATCTTGCCGATCCGCTGCTCTATATGTTCGGCCTCGGATACGGACTGGGCCGCATGCTCGAAGACGTCGGCGGCCTGTCCTACATCGCCTTTCTGGCGTCTGGCGTGATCTGTTCGAGCACGATGATGAGTGCGTCCTTCGAGGCCATGTATTCGGCGTTTTCGCGCATGCATATGCAGAAAACCTGGGATGCCATCCTCAACGCACCGCTGACGCTGGATGATGTGTTGCTCGGTGAATGGGTGTGGGCGGCCAGCAAGAGTTTTCTTTCCGGCAGCGCGGTGCTGATCGTCGCCGCCGTGCTCGGTCTGGTGCCCTCGCCCATGGCGCTTGCGGTGATACCGCTGATTTTCCTCACCGGCCTCGCGTTTGCCGGACTCGGCCTGATCATGACCGCGCTGTCGCCGAGTTATGACTTTTTCATGTACTACTTCACGCTGTGCGTGACGCCGATGATGCTGCTGTGCGGCGTGTTTTTCCCGCTGAATGAATTGCCGGCGGCGGCGCAGATTCTGGCCCAGCTGCTGCCCTTGACCCATGCCGTTGCACTGGCTCGCCCGCTGGTCAACGGAACGGTTCCCCCGGACTGGCTGTTGCACATCGCCGTACTGGCAGCTTATGCCGCCGGCAGTGCCTATATCGCACTGGCGCTGACCCGGCGCCGGCTTCTGCAGTAACATCGACGCCATGCTCTGGGTCAAAACCTTCCATCTGCTGTTTGTCATCTCCTGGTTCGCAGGCTTGTTTTATATGCCGCGCATCCTCGTCAATCTGGCGATGGAGGACAACGAAACGTCCTATGCGCGCCTGCTGCTGATGGCGCGCAAGCTCTACCGCTTCATGACCCTGCTCGCCGTGCCGGCACTGGTATTCGGCCTGTGGCTGTGGCTGGGCTACGGCATCAGCGGCGGCTGGCTGCACGCCAAGCTGGTACTGGTGGTGGTGCTGATCGGTTACCACCACGCCTGCGGCAGCCTGCTGAAAAAATTCGAGCAAAAGCGCAATACCCGCTCGCATGTCTGGTTCCGCTGGTTCAACGAGGTGCCGGTGCTGGTGCTGTTCGCCACGCTGATCCTCGTCGTGCTGAAGCCGTTCTGACCCCGTGTTCCGCCTCGCCGCAATCATCGCGCTGTCATTTGCGCTGCAACCCGCCTGCGCCGCCGAAGCGCGCATCATCGTGCAGCAGTCGCCGCTGGCCGGATTCCAGTATTACGACGGCAAGGTATTGTGGGACAACATGCGCGTCGGCGACCCGCTGACGCTGGTGCGCGAACCGCAGAATCCGCACGACAGCAACGCGGTACGCGTGGAATGGAAAGGCCAGCCGCTGGGCTACGTACCGCGCCGCGACAATCGCGATGTGGCACGGCAGATGGATCGCGGCGTTGCCGCACAGGCACGCATCGTGAACCTGAAGGACGCGCGCAATCCCTGGCAACGCGTCGAATTCGAAATTTTTGTGGAACTGGCCGTCGCCCGACCCTGACATGGAACACTTTTTCGCCACCTGCCCGCGCGGCCTCGAAGGCGTACTGGCCGAAGAGCTCAAGACCCTCGGCGCGGCTGACATCCAGGCCGCGGATGGCGGCACCGGCTTCCGCGGGCCCTATGCGCTGTGCCGCAGCGTGAACCTCGAAAGCCGCATTGCCAGCCGTGTGTTGTGGCGGGTCGGTCACTGCAGCTACCGCAGCGAAAATGATATTTTCAATGCAGCCAAAAAAATCCGCTGGGCCCAGTGGTTCGGCCCGAAGCAGACCATCCGCGTCGATACCGCAGCCATCAAAAGCCCGCTGCAGAGCATCGACTTCGTCACGCTGCGCGTCAAAGACGCCGTCTGCGACGTGCTGCGCGACAGCGAAGGCCTGCGCCCCGATGTCGATACACGCGCGCCGGATGTGCGCATCCATGTTTTCCTGACCCGTGATGATGCGGTGTTTTACCTCGACACTTCGGGAGATGCCCTCTTCAAGCGTGGCTGGCGCACCGTCGCCGGTGAAGCGCCGCTGCGCGAAAACCTCGCTGCGGGCATCCTCAAGCTTGCGGGCTGGACCCCGGAGCAGGCACTGCTCGACCCGATGTGCGGCAGTGGCACCTTTCTCGTCGAAGCCGCGCTGATGGCACGCAACCGTGCGCCGGGTATCGGCCGCAACTTCGGTTTTGAAAAGCTGCGTAACCACGATGCCGCCGCCTGGTCGGCGTTGCGCGATCAGGTCGCAACACGTGAAAATAAATCAATAAAAACAGATATTTACGGTTACGACCGCAGTGGTGATGCGATCGCCATCGCTACCCGTAACGTCACCTCACTTGGCCTGGAATCGCAGATTGCGCTCAAGCAATGCAGCTTCGAAGACTCGAAACCGCCGGTCGCTGCGGGTCTGCTCATCACCAACCCGCCCTACGGCGTGCGCATGGAAGAACTCGATGACCTCGCCGACTGGTATCCGAAAGTCGGCGATGTGCTGAAACAGCGTTACGCGGGCTGGACGGCTTTCATCCTTACCGGCGATCTGCGCATGGCCAAGCTGATCGGATTAAAACCGTCGAAACGCACGCCGCTATTCAACGGTGCGCTGGAATGCCGCCTGTTCCGTTTTGAAATGGTCGCCGGCTTCATGCGCAAGGACGCGCCGCCAAAATCCTAGGTGCGCAGCACCCGGATGATCAGCGACCCGCCAATCAGCAGCAACAGCACACCGATCACTTTCAGCAAGGTTTCGCGCGATACGCTGAGCTGGATGTGATGGCCGGCCCAGATGCCGCCGAGGGCGAAGGGCAGCAGCAATGCGGCACCGATCACGCGGTCGATCAGGATCAGACCGCCGAACAGGAACACCAGCGCGCGGATCGACGTCGACAGCAGCACCATATTCGACAGCGTCGCGCGCAGCACCGCCTTGTCCGGCAGGCGGCGCGACAGATAGATCGCGTACGGCGGCGCGCCGACGCCGAACAACGTGCCGGCCGCGCCGCCGCAGAATCCGGAAATCACTGCCCAGGGATGGCGCGCAATGCCGATGTGCGGCGCGCCGGCAAACAAGGAATACAGGCCGTAACAGAACAGGAACAGGCCAAAGGCAGCAATGGTCGCGTGCTGCGGAATCGTCACCAGCGCGGTGACGCCGGCCACCGCGCCTGCGAGTGAGCAAGGCGCCATCCATTTGAGTTCGCCACGATCCGCCTCTTTCGAAAAACGCGATCCCAGCGCCAATGCCGCGGACACATCGAGAATCACGCACATCGGCAGCACAAAACTCAGCGGGAAAAAATACGAAAGCGCCGGCACCGTAAACATCGCCGCGCCGAAGGTGGTAATGCCGAAAATGACATAGGCGCCGAGGATTATCGCCGCGCAGACCGCATAGGTCGGCAGATCAAAGGGGATGCTGAAAGGGATATCCATCAAGAAAAACGCCGGCGCTGCGGCCGGCGTTTCCCTGCGTGAGGATGCAGAAAATCAGACAAGATTCAGATGCTCGATGCCCGTCATCACATCCTTGTCCTTGGCGTCCTTGCTGTTGAGCTTGATCATCAGCCGCAGTTCGTTCATCGAGTCGGCATTACGCAGCGCGTCTTCGTAGCTGATCTCGCCGGCCTCGTAGAGGTCGAACAAATGCTGGTCGAAGGTCTGCATGCCCAGTTCGCGCGACTTGGCCATGATGCCCTTGATTTCGTGCACCTCGCCCTTGAAGATCATGTCGGAAATCAGCGGTGAATTGAGCAGAATCTCGACGGCGGCGGCGCGACCCTTGCCGTCTTTTTTCGGAATCAGCCGTTGCGACACCAGCGCACGGATGTTCAGCGACAGATCCATCAGCAGCTGGTGTTTCCGTTCTTCCGGGAAGAAGTTGATGATCCGGTCCAGCGCCTGGTTGGCACTGTTGGCGTGCAGCGTCGCCATTGCCAGGTGGCCCGTTTCGGCAAAGGCGATGGCATGGTCCATGGTGTCACGGTCGCGGATTTCACCGATCAGGATCACGTCCGGCGCCTGACGCAGGGTGTTTTTCAGTGCGGCATGCCAGTTGTCGGTATCCACGCCGACTTCGCGCTGCGTGACCACGCAGTTCTTGTGGTCGTGAACGTATTCGATCGGGTCTTCGATGGTAATGATGTGGCCGTAGCTGTTTTCATTGCGGTAACCGATCATCGCCGCCAGCGACGTCGATTTGCCCGAACCCGTGCCGCCGACCAGGATGACCAGCCCGCGCTTGGTCATCACCACGTCCTTCAGCACCGGCGGCAGTTTCATGTCG
>JBIIZE010000202.1:0-4567 GCA_044346435.1 Burkholderiales bacterium | reverse complement strand
AATATTCCCCAACGTGTGCTTTTCGCGGGAAGCTTTTCGACCCACGACTCCTTGACGGTTTCTTGATAGTAAGCGCGCAGAAGATTCTCGTCGGGGGGCTGTTCGTGAAGCCAATGGCGGAACTTATCTGCCGAATCCAGTAGTTTCACTACTGCAGAGAAGGCGACAGCGCCGGAATTGACTGCCTCTCGAATAGCGTGAGAATCAGCCAGCGTAAGGTCGGAGAAGCTTTCAATCTGGCTTTGACTTCTCGTGCGGCGCAATGCAATGGCTTCAATCCCCTTTGCATGAATCACCCTTTCGATTGGATGAACGGCAACTTCCGTGTCGAGTTTTCCCGCAAAGTATGTCGCTTCATATGCACCTTGAATAAGCGCTAATAAATACGCCTCAGTAAGTGATGAATGCGAGGCGGGAACCGTTTGATGGTAGAGCTTATTCAAGCCATCGAGATCGAGATTTGTGTCAACGTAAAAGCCATTATTCTCGCGCTTGATCGTGAAGAATGTGTCGCCGGGCAACGCGAACGAGGGTGTTATCTCACGTATTAGAGAGAAAACCGACGACTGGATTCCTCGGTTGTCAGATATTGCTTGAAGAATTGATTCCTGATCAAACTCTGCGTGATCTATGGGGCGGAGAAGCCTCGAAAACCGACTTGCCCCAATTCTTGCTTGTATTGTCCCGCCGGCAGCTTCTTTAAACTCCTTTGGCCCGACTTTTTCGATAGTGTGATCTGGGGACGAAAACTGAATGAGACTATGAATAGACTTACCATTGTTGAGTCGGCTGGTTGATACTCCAAGTTGATCTGTTAAGTAATGGAACTCGAGTCGACTATCGTGTAGCAAAGAAAGTAGAACGAATGGCGGGATTTGTCTAAGTAAACCTTTGATCGTTGCGCTGTTGCCAACGATGGCAACACGTCCGTAAAAAAGCAGTGCTTCAGCTAATGCGCCGATATCTATTAGCGGTCCGGGGCCAATGGTGTTCTTGAACGTAATTGCTTTGAACATATAAGTGCTATTGACTCAAATTAGAACCTTTTGATCAGCGTCAGCGTCTGCCCATCCCGCTTCATCTCCGTCCGGTTCAGAAAACTCATTCCCAGCAGCGCAATCTTCAGCCCGTCGCCTTCCAGCACCACCGCTTCGACGTTGTAGAGCGTGATGTCGCCGACCTTTACCGTGTCGAGGCTAATGCGATAGGCGGTGGCTTTGCCGTTGGCGGTTTCGGTGAAGCCGCGCTGGCCGTTGAGATAGTTGATGCCGAGCCGGCGCGCATCGGCGGCGGGCAGGGCGATGGCGGTGGCGCCGGTGTCGACGAGGAACTGCACCGTGCCGCCGTTGACCTGGCCCAGGGTGATGTAGTGGCCGCGGGCATCGGGGCTCAGCGTGACCGAACCGGAACTCGTGCCGGCGGAGGCGCCGCCGCCGAAGCGGTCGCTGCCACCGGGCGTGAGGGTCTGGCGCTTGCCCTGGAACTCGATCACCGCGCTGCTGCTGTCGGCGCTGATCAGGCGGATGCCTTCGGGGGTGCTCTGACCGACCGAGATGGTGCGTGGTGCACCACCGTTGATCACCAATACCGCCTTGCCGGGGAACAGCGCCGCGGCGCTGATGTCATTGGCATGAGCCGTGCTTGCTGCAACGAGCAGCAGGGCCGCAAGACAGGCTTTAAACTCCGGTAACCGCATTGAACACCTCCGCATGAAACCGATCGCCATATTCCGCCATACCCCGACCGAAGGGCCGGCTTATTTTGCCACGTACCTTGAACGCCGCGGCATTCCGTACCATGTGATCAAGATTGATGCCGGAGAAGCCGTGCCGGCAGAGTCTTCATCGTTTGCCGGCCTGTGTTTCATGGGCGGGCCGATGAGTGTCAACGATGATCTGCCGTGGATCGCCCCGGTGTGCAACCTGATCCGTAATGCGGTGGCGCGCGATGTGCCGGTGCTGGGCCATTGTCTGGGCGGGCAGCTGATCGCCAAGGCGCTCGGCGCGCCGGTGACCCGCAATCCGGTCAAGGAGATCGGCTGGGGCGCGGTGCAGGTACTGGATGAACCCGAGGCGCGACGCTGGCTGGGAGACGACCTGCGCGGGTTTCTGTCCTTCCATTGGCATGGCGAGACCTTTGCGATCCCCGAAGGCGCTGTGCGGCTGATGCAGAGCCCCTGGTGCGGCAATCAGGCCTATGCGCTGGGCAAACACTTCGGCATGCAATGCCATGTCGAAATGACGCCGGAGCTGATCCGCACCTGGTGCCGGGATTGGGCGAAGGAGGTTGAAGCATTGGCCGGACGCGTGCCTTCGGTACAGACACCGGCCGAGATGGAAGCGGGCATCGAGGACAAGGTACGCGCACTGAATGCGGTGGCGGACCGGATTTATGACCGGTGGGTGATGGGGCTCGCCGTTTAGACGCAGCCGGCAGCGCCCGCCCGGCTCAACCCGTCCAGGCCGTTCCTGTCAGCAGCCGCCATGCATTGCCATAAGCGACCAGATGCCGGGTGGGTTCGCTCAAGGCGTCGAGAATCAATTGGCGCTGGTGCTTGATCTGGTTCGGGTACTGATCGGCCACCGGCGGACGGTAATCGCTGGCCGAGAGGAAACGCTGGGGATGCAGCTCGATCAGTTTTTTCCAGCCGGCATCCAGTTGCCCGTTCGTAAACAGGGTTGAATGGCGCGCGCCGGATGGCCGGTAAATCGCTTCCGGCGGCGGCACGGCCAGATCAAAGTGCAGTCCGGGGAAGCGCTCTATCAAACCGCGAACATAGTCAACGTTGTAGCGTTTCGTGCGATCGGGGTAACGGATCATCGCGAGGTGACACCAGATCACTTTCGCATTCGGATGGCGTTCCAGCACCGATTCCAGCGGTGCCAGCAGGCGGTCCTCGATTTCGTAGTGGATTTGGAACGCCACATTGAATTCCGCGCTGAGCGCGAACAAGGCATGACCTGCGGGTCCGGTGATGTCGATGGTGATGTCGCGATCAAACCGTCCGGCGCTGACCTGTTCGGGGGAGGGGTAGTGCCTGAACTCATGCTCGCCCATGAAGAAATACGCGCCGCTTTCCAGGTCTTTCCGGGTGACGGCCAGGAAGGCGTCGGGGTCGCGCCACCAGCGCGGAAATTCGCCGCTGCTGGTGGTTGGAATGAAGTAATCCGGGTGCTGACGGTGCAGATTGAGCGAGGGCGTACCGTTCGGTGCATTGGCGGGAGCGAACGCGATCTGGGCGACATCCAGTTCATCCATGAATTCGATCATTCGCCCGACATTGGTCGTCCCCTCGATGTAGGTGGCCTGCAAGTCGATGATCGGGAGACGGTTTTTTGCCAGAATGGCGCGCAAGCGGCGCTGCCAGGCACTGAGCGCTTCAGCGCGTACAGCCGGGCCCTTGCCCTGAGCGAGGGCAAGGCCCGGTGAGAACATTGCGGGAAGCGTGCATGCGAGGCTGGTCGCACCCAGCAGAAAACGGCGGCGGTCATTCATGTTTCAGGCCCTGAAGTGGTGTTGAACAGCAAACCCGAATCGGACAGCGGGGTGTGGATGGTTTGCTTATACCGGGAACAGCGTAAAGGCCGCGCCAACCAGCGCACAGGCGCCGATCACCGGCATGATGCCGATCTTGTAACGCCACAGTGCGAGGAAGGCGGCGACGCCGATCACCGCCGATAGCCAGTCAAAGCGGCCGGCGAGGCCGTCCGGCCATAACACGTGGTAGGCAAAAAACACCGCCAGATTGAGGATCACGCCGACGACGGCTGCGGTGATGCCGGTCAGCGGTGCGGTGAAATGCAGTTCGCCATGCGTGGTTTCGACCAGTGGCCCGCCGAGCAGGATAAAAATGAAGCTCGGCAGGAAGGTGAAGTAGGTGACGACCACGGCGGCCAGCGCTGCGGCAACGAACAGATGGTCGGCGCCGAGGAACTGCGTGGTCCAGCCGCCGACGAAGGCGACGAAGGCGACCACCATGATCAGCGGGCCGGGCGTGGTTTCACCGAGGGCGAGGCCGTCGATCATCTGTAGCGGTGTGACCCACTGATAATGTTCAACCGCTGCCTGATAGACGTAGGGCAGTACCGCATAGGCGCCGCCGAAGGTCAGCAGCGCCGCCTTGGTGAAAAACCAGCCCATCTGCGCCAATGTGCTGCCCCAGCCGAACACGGCAATGATCACTGCCATGCCGGAACCCCATAACAGCAGCCCGGCAGCCAGCACCTTTAAAAAATGCGGCCAGTTGAAGCGCGCGTGTTCCGGCGTCGGTGTTTCATCGTCGATCACCGCCGGGCCGTAACTCTTGCCGCCCGCACCATGCCCGCCGCCGGTGGCGAACAGTTTCGGCGAGACCCGCCCACCGATCCAGCCGATGATGCCGGCGCCGATGACGATCAGCGGAAAGGGCAGCTTCAATGCGAACAGCGCGACGAATGCTGCCGCCGCGATGCCCCACAACACGCCGTTTTTCAGCGCGCGTGAACCGATGCGGATTGCGGCAACGACCACGATCGCGGTGACGGCAGGTTTGATGCCGTAGAGGATGCCGGCAATCGCAGGCAGATCG
>JBIIZE010000226.1:0-4273 GCA_044346435.1 Burkholderiales bacterium | reverse complement strand
CTGCGGCTGCACGCCACCCACGGCGCAATACACCATGCAGGCACCGTCAAGCACGCGCATCGAGCGTTCCACTTCAATGGTGAAGTCGACGTGACCCGGAGTATCAATGATGTTGACGCGGTGCTCGGCGTAGTTGGCACCCATGCCACGCCAGTAACAGGTCGTCGCAGCAGACGTGATGGTGATGCCGCGTTCCTGCTCCTGCTCCATCCAGTCCATGGTCGCTGCGCCGTCATGCACCTCGCCAATCTTGTGATTGACGCCGGTGTAGAACAGCACCCGTTCCGTGGTCGTGGTTTTACCCGCGTCAATGTGCGCGGAAATACCGATGTTCCGGTAGCGTTCGATAGGAGTCTTGCGTGACACGTTCTTTACCCTTTAAACCGGTCTTAGAACCGGTAATGCGAGAAGGCTTTGTTGGCTTCCGCCATACGGTGCACTTCTTCACGTTTTTTCATCGCGCCGCCGCGGCCTTCAGCAGCTTCCGTAATCTCACCAGCAAGGCGAGCGCCCATGGACTTCTCACCGCGACCGCGTGCAGCGTCGCGCAGCCAGCGCATCGCAAGGGCCATCCGGCGGACCGAGCGCACCTCTACGGGCACCTGATAGTTGGCACCGCCGACGCGGCGGCTTTTCACTTCCACCAGCGGCTTGACGTTGTTGACGGCCTGGTTAAACACCTCGAGGGCATCCTTGCCGCTTTTCTTGCTGATCTGGTCAAGCGCGCCGTACATGATGCGTTCGGCAACCGACTTCTTGCCGCTGTTCATCAGTACGTTGATGAATTTGGAAACGTCCTCGCTGCCGAATTTCGGATCGGGCAGGATTTCGCGTTTGGGAACTTCTCTGCGACGTGGCATTTCGGTAATCCTCTATCAAGCCGCTTTGGCGCGTTTGGCGCCGTATTTGGAACGCGACTGTTTGCGATCTTTGACGCCAGCCGTATCCAGGCTGCCGCGCACGACGTGGTAACGCACACCCGGCAAGTCTTTGACACGACCGCCGCGGATCAGCACCACCGAGTGCTCCTGCAGGTTGTGGCCTTCGCCGCCGATGTAGCCGATGACCTCGAAACCGTTGGTCAGCCGGACCTTGGCCACTTTCCGCAAGGCCGAATTCGGCTTTTTCGGGGTCGTGGTGTAAACGCGGGTGCAAACACCGCGCTTCTGGGGGCTGCCAGCCAGTGCCGGCACCTTGCTTTTCGTGCGGGGCGCCTGACGGGGCTTGCGCACCAATTGATTTACGGTCGGCATTTTTCCTTGCTTCTCAATAAGTTACGACAAAATTGATCTTAGAATTCGGCCTATCAGCAGGTCCTGAAACTTCCCGCTGACGGTTCCCAAAAAGTCCGGGACGGCGTGGTTACCGTCCCTGACTTTTCCTGACTACCGGTGAATTGCGGGGAAAAAGTAGCCGCATTTCGCCCAAAAAAGACTATCGATTTTATGGGTCAAGCCCACTTCTGTCAAGCTACCTGCTCTTCTCCCTCTGCGCCGGCCGGAACGGCTGATTCCGCCTCGGCTGCCGCCTGATCCAATTCGGCCTGAGCCACCTGCTTGCGGCGCACCCGGTGATACGCCAGACCGGTGCCCGCCGGGATCAACCGGCCGACAATGACGTTCTCCTTCAGGCCACGCAGTTCGTCGCGTTTGCCCATGATCGCCGCCTCGGTCAGCACGCGGGTGGTTTCCTGGAACGAAGCAGCCGAAATGAACGAATCGGTAGACAACGAAGCCTTGGTGATGCCCAGCAGCACGTGCTCATACTGTGCCGGCTGCTTGCCTTCGGCCTCGATACGTTCGTTTTCCTCGAGCACTTCGGCGCGCTCCAGCTGTTCGCCGGTGATGAAACGGGTATCACAGGCATCAACGATGTGCACACGACGCAGCATCTGACGAACAATGACTTCGATGTGCTTGTCATTGATCTTCACGCCCTGCAGGCGGTAAACGTCCTGCACTTCGTTACAGATGTAACGGGCCAGTGCTTCGACGCCGAGCAGACGCAGGATGTCATGCGGATCAGCCGGACCGTCGACGATGCTCTCGCCGCGGTTCACCACCTGACCGTCATGGGCCATGACGTGCTTGTCCTTGGCGATCAGGAACTCGTGGGCAACGCCCTCGAGGTCGGTAATAACCAGACGCTGCTTGCCCTTGGTGTCCTTGCCGAACGACACCGTTCCGGTGACTTCGGCCAGCATGCCCGCATCTTTCGGCGAACGCGCTTCGAACAATTCAGCCACCCGCGGCAGACCGCCGGTGATGTCGCGCGTCTTGGAGGTTTCCTGCGGGATCCGCGCCAGCACTTCACCGACGCCGACTTCCTGACCGTCACGCACGGTGATGATGCAACCGATCTGGAAGGTGATGTTCACCGACTGATCGGAACCGGCGATCTTGATTTCCTGGCTGTTGGCATCCAGCAACTTGACCTGCGGACGCAGTCCTTTGGCCTGTGCGCTGCCGCGACGCTTCGGATCAACCACCACCAGCGTCGACAGACCGGTGACCTCGTCGATCTGCTTGGCGACGGTAACGCCCTCTTCAACGTTTTCGAATTTGATGCGGCCGGCATACTCGGTAATGATCGGACGGGTATGCGGGTCCCACGTTGCCAGGATATGGCCCGGCTTCACGGTCTCGCCATCACGTGCCGACAGCAACGCGCCATACGGAACCTTGTGACGTTCGCGCTCGCGATTGGCTTCGTCGTGGATCATGATTTCACCGTTGCGCGAAATCGCCACCAGTTCGCCACGCGTATTGGACACATAACGCATGCCTGCGGTGTAACGCACGATGCCGGCTGACTTGCTGTCGACCTGGCTGACCACCGCAGTACGCGATGCAGCGCCGCCGATGTGGAAGGTACGCATGGTCAGCTGTGTGCCCGGCTCGCCGATCGACTGTGCCGCAATCACGCCTACCGCTTCACCGATATTGACAACCGAACCGCGGCCCAGATCGCGGCCATAGCAACGGGTGCACAGACCGTAGCGCGTCGCGCAGGTCAGCGGGGTACGCACCTTGATCTCATCGATGCCCAGTGCCTCGATCTGGTCGACGACGTCCTCATCGAGCAGCGTGTTGGCTTCAAACACCGTTGCGCCGTTTTCGGGATTGACAACATCTGCAGCAGCAACACGACCGAGAATGCGCTCGCGCAGGCTCTCGACCACTTCGCCGCCCTCAACCAGAGCCTTCATCACAACACCATTGTCCGTGCCGCAATCGTCTTCCGTTACCACCAGATCCTGGGTCACATCGACCAGTCGGCGGGTCAGGTAGCCCGAGTTCGCAGTCTTCAACGCCGTATCCGCCAGACCCTTACGGGCGCCGTGGGTCGAAATGAAGTACTGCAGAACGTTCAGGCCCTCGCGGAAGTTCGCGGTAATCGGCGTCTCGATGATCGAACCGTCCGGCTTCGCCATCAGGCCGCGCATGCCGGCCAGTTGGCGAATCTGCGCCGCAGAGCCGCGGGCACCGGAGTCGGCCATCATGTAAATCGAATTGAAGGATTCCTGCATGACAGGAGCGCCCTTCTTGTCGAGGCGCGGCTTCCACTCGCGGGTTTTGGCGACCCACTCGACCACCGGCTCAACGCCGAGCTGTTCCATCATCGCCTTGGCGACGAGGTCGCCCGCGCGGCCCCAGATATCGACCACTTTGTTGTAGCGCTCGCCCTGGGTCACCAGACCCGAGGTGTACTGCTTTTCGATTTCCTGAACTTCTTTTTCGGCCTCGCCGATGATGACGTCTTTCTGCTTCGGCACCAGCATGTCATCGACCGCAATCGACAGACCAGCGCGCGTTGCCATCGCAAAACCGCCGTACATCAGGCGATCCGCAAAAATCACCGTTTCACGCAGTCCGCAGCGGCGGAAGCTGGCGTTGATAATCTTCGAGATTTCTTTCTTTTTCAGCGCCTTGTTGATGAACTCGAAGGGCAGGCCCACCGGAAGGATTTCCGACAGCAGGGCGCGACCGACCGTGGTCTGGTAGCGCGTCAGCTTTTCACGCTTGTTGCCGTTCTCGTCGAGTTCGAGTTCGCGGATCCGCACATGAATGCGGGCGCTGATTTCTACCTGACCGGTTTCGTAGGCGCGCGACACTTCGGCGACGTTGATAAACAGCGAATCTTCGCCCTTGGCACCCTGTTTTTCACGGGTGGTGTAGTAAAGGCCGAGCACGATATCCTGCGACGGCACAATGATCGGATCACCGTTGGCGGGCGACAGCACATTGTTCGACGACAGCATCAGCGTGCGCGC
>JBIIZE010000199.1:0-4674 GCA_044346435.1 Burkholderiales bacterium | reverse complement strand
ACCGTCACGCGCAGCGGCACAACGGCTGGGGTTTTCGTACGAAGGCCGCTTCATCCAGGCCATCGTCTACAAGGGGCGCAACCGCGACACCGACTGGCTTTCGATTACCGACCGCGAATGGCCGGCGCTGCGCGCGGCGCATGAACAGTGGCTGGCGCCGGAGAATTTCGATGGTGACGGCCGGCAAAGCCTCAGTCTGTCGGCGCTGACCGCAGCACTGCTGCGTCGCCCGGAAAAACCGTAACTATCTGATTTTATTTGTATTTTTTGAGCGCGCCCGACGCAGCGCCTCGTTCACGATACGCCGCAGGGCATCACCCCAGGCGACGCCTGCAAAACACTGGTTGTTGCCCATCGCATGCGGGTGCAGATCCGGATTGGCATTGGCCTCCAGAAACACCAGACGCCCGTCGGGCGTCAGCCGGTAATCAATGCGACCGTAATCGCGTTGCTCCAGCGCGTGAAAAATCGCGCGACTCGCCGTTTCCACATCACGTCGCAGATTGCCCGACAGCTTTGCCACGCGCCAGCGGATACGCCAACGACTGCGGTAGGCGCCGTCATTCTTCAGCTTGTATGAAGCAAAGGTCGGCGCACCCGGACCCCGGCGGCCGATCACCAGTTCCACTGCGGGCATCACATCGGGCTTGTTGCCCAGCAGCGCAACATAAAGGTCACGCCCCTCGATGAACTCTTCGCAGATCAGCGGCGCATGGACACGCTTGCGCAGCATGCGTACGCGCTGCACCAGTTCACGCTCGTTTTTCACCAGCGAATTGACGCGCACCTCATCGGAACCGTCGCCGAACTGCGGCTTGATGATCAGCGGATAGGGCACGCGCTGGTTGCGGATCGGCCCCTTGGGCGGAATCACGAAGTAACGCGGCACCGCCACTCCGAGGTCGGCAGCGATGTGTTTCGACAACGCCTTGTCGCGCGCGAGGCGCAAACCGCCGGGACCGGAACCGGTATAGGGGATGTTCAGCAGATCGAGCAGGCCGGCAATCGCCGCGTCCTGACTGCGGTCGCCGTCGACACATTCGGTCAGATTGAACACCAGCCGCGGCTTAAGCGCCCGCAGTTCAGCGATGGTGGATTCAACGCCGGCAACAAATGGCAGCGCCGTGACCTGCAGACCCTGACCGCGCAGTTCGGCCAGCAGATAGGCTTCGACACTGCTGCGGTCGGGAACATAAAGACCGTTTTTGCGGCGATCCACCGCCTCGGCATCGACCAGCAGCGCGATATCGCAGCGGTGCCGGGGTGCGCCAGTACGTTTCTTTGGTATTGCCATGCGCCGATTTTACTCCCGGCGACCATGCATTGCGTCTACTCCCCGCCACTGCTATCTTGCGCCCTCGCGTACGGAGAACACTCTGCCGCATCGAAACACCACTGGAGGAGAACAATGAAACTCGCAATCGTTGCATCGGCCGTCCTTGCGACCGCCCTTCTGCATACCGGAACAGCCGCAGCCCAGGCCTGTCCCGAAAAAAACATCAACTACTGGCAGGCCTTCCCCGCGGGCGGCGAATCCGACATCTCGGCGCGCCACCAGCAGGTTGTTCTGAAAAAACGCTGCCCCGGCATCGAAACCATTGTGCAGTACAAACCGGGCGCCGGCGGCGGCCTGATGTGGGCGCAGATCAACAGCATGCCTGCCGACGGCTTCAACGTCATCGGCATCAACCTGCCGCATATCGTATTGCAGCCCTTCGAAGGCCAGGTCCAGTACAAAACCGACGATGTGATGCCGGTCTACTGGTTCCACTACACACCGGACGCGCTGGTCGTTCCTGCCGACAGCCCGATCAAATCCTTCCAGGACCTGGTCAAGGCGGCAAAAGCCCAGCCCGGGAAACTGACGCTTGCCGGCTCCGGCACCAACTCAGCCAACCACGCGGCGCACGAAAAACTCAATCTGGTCGCCGGCGTGCAAACCACCTACGTGCCGTTCAAGGGAACCGGCGACATGACCACCGCCGTACTCGGCTCCCACGTCACCGGCGCCATGTCGTATTCCGCATTTGCCATCAACAACAAGGGCAAGGTTCGCGCACTGGCCGTGGCAATGGAAAAACGCCACCCGCTGCTGCCCGACGTGCCAACGTTCAAAGAGCTGGGCTTTGACTGGATTGACGGCGCCTACCGCGGCATCGGCATGCCGAAGTCGACCTCGCCGGAAGCACGCAAGCGCATGTCCGATCTTTGGGCATCACTTAACAACGAACCCGAGATGAAGGAACTCGCCGCCAAAAGCGGATTCGAGCTGATCAATGTCGGCGTCGACAAAATGGAACCGTTCATGAAGGACCGCATCCGCGCCTATACCGAAGTGGCCAAACGCATGGGGCTGACCAAATAAGCGGACGGCCGCTCATAAAAAACGGGGCCTGCGGGCCCCGTTTTTTTATTTACAACATACCCGACCGGTTCAGATCAAATCACCGGCGCGGAACAACCCGCGCGGCGCACGGTGCAACGGTTCACAGCCGTCGCGGGTGATCCGCATCAGTTCACCGACCTGCACGCCGGCGCGTTTTGATTCATCGGCTTCGGTGGTCACCGGATTCGGCTGCACCACCACGGTCATGTTTTCTTCCAGCGTCATCTGCGGCAGCGCGCGTCCCGCCATCCGGCTTTTCGTGCCGATGATCGGCTGGAAATAACCGCCACCGAATCCATGCACCAGATCGTCACAGACGGTGTAACCCTTCCGCTCGATCAAGCCTGTCGCATCCATGATCTCCTGCATCGTCGCACCATGACGCAATACCCTGGTCACCGCATCGAAGGTGGCCTCGGCGGTCGCATGCAGATCCGCGTAACGCGGCGTCGGATCGGCGTCGACGGTGAAAGTACGCAGAATCTGTCCCGGGTAATCCCACCAGAACGCGGACAGTTCGCAGAAAATGACATCACCCGCCTGCACCTTGCGCGGCGAGGGATGCTGCGGCGGCACATAGATATGCGGTTGCGCCATCGACGTTACGCCGATGTAATGGATCATCGTCGTGCCGCCATGTTTGACATAGGCGCTCTCCACCAGCGCGCCGAGTTCGCGCTCATCCATGCCCACGCGCGTGCCGGCAACCAGTGCGCGCAGACCGGCATCGGACAGCGCAGCACCGATACGCAGCCAGTCGATTTCCTCTTCCGACTTGCGCATGCGCAACTGCGTATAGTCGGCATCGAGCAGTTTCACTTCAAAAGCCGCTTCCAGCTGGCGACACTTCGACAACACCAGTGGCCCGATCAGCCCGACGCGTTTTGCGCCGCGCCGTTTCAATTCTTCAATGGTCAGCGCGATGCCCTGATGCTGCCCCCAGCGCACATCAACGTCCCGGGCAATCTTGCGGCCCAGGGGGAAATGATTGAACCACTCCATATGCATGACCATGCGCTCGCCGGGCTTGACCACAACATAGGCCTCGACGGTGCCGGGCCAGCCGGTCAGCCACTGCACGGCATTGCCGGCGCGGTGATCAGTCACCACCAGCAGATGGTCACAACCGTGTTTTTCCATCGCCGCAGCCAGAGCGGCCTGGCGTCTTGCGTATTCGGCATCTGAAAAACTCGGGTATTGCTGCTGCATCACTGCCAGCAGACGGGGGTCAAGATTCAACGGGGCATTGGAAGCAGCGCTCACAAAAACTCCTGGAATGATTACAGTTGTCGCAAAAATCAAAAAGAAAGGCGGCACAAAGCTGTGCCGCCCGGCTTACCAACCATGCTGTTTATTGCGGCTTGATACCCGCCGCCTTCAGCACGGTCGCACCAACTTCAATTTCACTGCGCACGAACTTGGCGAACTGCGCAGGCTCCATCTCCATCGGTTCGTTACCGAGACCGGCCAGCTTGGACTTGACTGCCGCGTCATTGCCCGCGGCCTTGATCGATTGCGAAATCTTGTTGATGATCGGCTGCGGAACGCCCGTAGGTGCCCAGATGCCGAACCACAGCGAGAAATCAAATCCGGGCACTCCGGATTCCGCAATCGTCGGCACGTTGGGCAGGATGCTGCTGCGTTTGATCGTGCTCACTGCAATGGCACGCACCCGGTTCCCCTGCACATGCGCCAGCGTGGTCGAGATCGGGGCGAAATAGAAATCGACGCGATTGCCGAGCACGTCGGCCAGCGCTTCAGCCGAACCCTTATACGGCACATGGTTCATGTTGATCTTGGCCATCAGCTTCAGCTTCTCGAGATTGAGATGGGTGCCGCTGCCGACGCCGGCCGATGCAAAATTCAACGTGCCGGGTTTCGCCATCGCCGTCTTGATCATATCCTGCACCGTGTTGTACGAGGTGCTGGGATGGGTCACCATGACGTTGGGCTGCTGCGCCAGCGGGCCGATATCGACAAAATCCTTGAGCGTGTCGAACGGCAGTTTGGCGTAAAGCGAAGGGTTGACCGTATGACCGGAGGAATGCATCAGCAGCGTGTAGCCGTCAGGCGTGGCTTTAGATGCGATGGCCGCAGCAATCGATCCGCCGGCGCCCGGCCGGTTGTCGGCAATGACCTGATGGCCCCACATTTCAGTCCATTTCTGGGTATACAGGCGACCGACAATGTCCGTGGCACTACCCGGCGGGAAGGCGACAATAAAGCGCACCGGCTTCGTCGGGTAATCCGCAGCAACAGCCGAAGCACCGCAGAACGCCAGTGCCACC
>JBIIZE010000198.1:0-4686 GCA_044346435.1 Burkholderiales bacterium | reverse complement strand
TGATGGCCGACAAGGGCGTTGGCATGGCTGCGGGCAGCGGCGGCGGCACCGCAGTGCGCGTCTGCATCAGCAAGGAAATGGCCGCGCGTAATGAACCCCCGGCGCAACAGGGCGACTGCAAACAGGAGGCGCTGCAGAAAAGCGGCAGCACCACCAAATTCAAATTCACCTGCAGCAAACCGCCGACCACCGGCGAAGGCGAATACACGATGCTGAGCCCCGAGGCTTACACCATGAAAATGAAAACCACCAGCCAGGTCAAAGGCAAGTCCGAGGAAATGACCATCGACGCCCAGGGCAAGTTCGTTTCCGGCGACTGCGGCAGCCTGAAGCCGATCAAAGGCTGATCTTCACCCGCAACCATCAAAAAAACGATACGAGGACATCTTGAGATTCAAACATTCCGCCATCGCAGCAGCCCTGCTGGCTGCCACTTGCGCCAGCCACGCCGCCGAACAATACCCGAGCAAGGTCATCCGCATGATCGTGCCCCTTGCCCCGGGCGGCACCGGCGACACGCTGGCGCGCACCGTCGGCGATGAAATGAGCAAGACCCTCGGCAGCAATATCGTCGTCGACAACCGCCCCGGCGCCGGCGGCCTGATCGGCACGCAAACAGTCGCCACCGCCGCCCCCGACGGCTATACGCTGATCAACGTCAGCCCCTCGCACGTCATCACCCCCGCGCTGTACAGCGGCAAGACCTATGACCCGATCAAGGATTTCGAAGCGGTAATCCACATCGCCAACACCTACCAGATCATCGTCGCCCACCCATCCATGCCGGCGAAGAACCTGAAGGAACTGATCGAGCTCGCGAAAAAAACCCCGGGCAGACTGTCCTACGGCTCCGCCGGCACCGGCTCGGCGACGCATCTCAACATGGAGTTATTCAAATCCATGGCCGGCGTCGACATCACGCACATCCCTTACAAAGGCAGCACCTTCGCGCGCATGGACACCGTCGGCGGTCAGGTGCAACTCGCAATGGACGGCCTGCTCCCGGTATTGCCGCTGATCAAGGAAGGCAAACTGCGCCCGCTCGGCCTGACCAGCAGCAAACGCTCGCCGATCGCCCCCGACATCCCCACCATCGGCGAAACCGTCCCCGGCTACGCCACCGACACCTGGTACGGCATCCTCGTCCCGGCAAAAACGCCCAAAGCCATCATCGCCACGCTTCATGGCGCCGCACTGAAGGCGATGAACACGCCGGCAACGGCAGCGCGCTTGAAACAACTGGGGACTGATCCGGTAGGTGGCACTTCAGAACAGTTTGCAAAACTGATTGCGAGTGAAGCGAAGCTTTGGGCGAAGGTGGTGCAGGTTTCGGGGGCGAAGGTTAACTAAGCGCCGGGCAACCCCGGTGACCTTTAAGCACCAGCGCATCACAGCCCTCTATAATGCCGCCTCCGAACACAGCACGACAGTGAGCCCGACATGCAAACCAAAATCCCCTGCGTCATCATGCGCGGCGGCACCTCGAGAGGCCCCTTCCTCCTCCAGGACGACCTGCCGTCTGATCCGGTAACAAGAGACGAAGTCCTGCTCGCCATCATGGGCTCCCCCCATGAAATCCAGGTCGACGGCATCGGCGGCTCGCACTCGGTGACCAGCAAGGTCGCGATGATCAGCAAATCCAAACGCCCCGACGCCGACATCGATTATTTTTTCGCGCAGGTGCAGATCCACGAGAAGTTCGTTGACACCAAACCGACCTGCGGCAACATGCTGGTCGCCGTCGGCCCCTTCGCCATCGACGCCGGTCTGGTGCCGGCGCAGGACGGTGAAACGACGGTGCGCATCCACAGCGTCAATACCGGCGCGCTGGTCGAGGCCATCGTGCAGACGCCCGGCAAACAGGTGCAGTACGAAGGCGACGCGTCGATCGACGGCGTGCCCGGTACCGCAGCCCCGGTGGGCATCAATTTCAGCGAAGCCATCGGCTCGGTCACCGGCAAGCTGCTGCCGACCGGCAAGCCGCGCGATGTGATCGACGGCGTCGAAGTGAGCTGCGTCGATATCGCGATGCCCATCGTGATGATGCGCGCGGCCGACATGGGCAAGACCGGCTACGAAACCGCCATTGAACTCGACAGCGACCGCGCACTGATGGAACGTATGGAAGGTATCCGCCGCAAAGCCGGCGTGCTGATGGGCATGGGTGATGTGTCGAAAAACGTGGTGCCGAAAATCGCGCTGCTCGCCAAACCGCGCCAGGGCGGCACGATCAGCTCGCGTTATTTCGTGCCCGAGACCTGCCACAAATCGCATCCGGTTACCGGCACTGTGTGCATCAGCGCCGCCTGCGCGATTCCCGGCACGCTGGCCGCGGAGATCGCGCCGCTGAAGCCTGCGCCGCAGGGCATGGTGAAAATTGAACACCCGTCGGGAATGATCCTGATTGATCTGGATGCCGATTTCACCAACGGCAATGAGGAACTGCGCCGTGCCGCACTGGTGCGTACCGCGCGCCGCATTTTCGAAGGCCTGGTCAACGTGCCGTCGAAAATCTGGGCCGGCAAATCAGCCGCTGCAAAGCGCGCGGCTTGATTGGTGTTGATGACGTTACGGACGTTTCGCCCTCTCCCCAACCCTCTCCCGCATGCGGGAGAGGGATCCGCTGATTTTTCTTGCGCGTGGGTAATATGAACGTCGCCGTCATCGGCGGCGGCTACGCCGGCATGGCCGCGGCGGTGGAACTCGCCGGCCGCGGTGTTCCGGTCACGGTATTTGAAGCCGCACCCGGATTGGGCGGCCGCGCGCGCCGCGTCACCGTCAATGACACCGCGCTCGACAACGGGCTGCATATCCTCATCGGGGCCTACTCAGAAACGCTGCGCCTGATCGACAAGGTCGCCCCCAAGCGCGATTCATTCCTGCGCCTGCCGCTGGACCTGCAGATCCACAATCAATTCCATTTGCGCGCGCCGAAGCTGCCGGCACCGCTGCATGTGGCGTGGGCACTGTTCACCGCGAAAGGCCTGAGCTTCGAGCACAAACGCGCGGCTGCGCGCTTCATGAATGCGATGAAGGCCTGCGCTTACCGCCTCCCGCAGGACTCAACAGTCGAAGCCCTGCTCGCAGAACATCAGCAACCTATTGTTTTAATTGAATATTTATGGGCACCGCTGTGCGTGGCCGCACTCAACACACCGATGCAGCGCGCCTCGGCGCAGGTTTTCCTGAATGTGCTGCGCGACAGCCTCGGTGCGGGTCGCGCCGCCAGCGATCTGCTGTTGGCGCGCACCGACCTCACCGCGCTGTTTCCGAAACCGGCTGCCGAATACGTGCGTGCCAGCGGCGGACAGATTGAAGTCGGCGCGACGGTTGAACGCATCACGCGTGACAGCGAGGGATTTACATTGCAGGTGCAGGGTCATGCGCGGCGTTTTGACCGGGTGATCTGCGCCGTCGCACCGCATCGCGCGGCGCCGCTGCTCGCGGACATCGCGGAGTTACAACCCGCAGCACAGCAGATCGAAGCACTGCAATACGAACCGATCCACTCGGTATGGCTGCAGTTTGACGGCGCGGTGACGCTGCCCTCGCCGATGATCGGCCTCGCCAACAGTCCGGCGCAGTGGTTGTTTGATCGCGGAACCATCTGCGGCCAGCACGGGCTGATCGGTGCGGTGATCAGCGCCTCGGAAGAACATGTCGGTGAAGCGCAGGATGACCTTGCCCGGCGTGTGGTCGCGGATATCGAAAAAGCCTTCGGCCCGCTGCCGAAGCTGCTGTGGCACCGCGTGATCGCTGAAAAACGCGCGACCTTCAGCTGCACACCGGGCCTCCGGCGCCCTGCGGCTGAAACGCCCTGCCCCGGTTTTATGCTGGCCGGCGACTATGTGGCCGGGGATTACCCCGCAACGATCGAGGCCGCGGTGCGCAGCGGCATCGCCGCCGCCGGGCTGGTCCGCTGAACCGCCGGGTCAGCAGCGTATAATCCCGCAATAAATCATCAACATGGAGAGGGTAATGGCCGAACGCGAAGCCATGGAGTATGACGTCGTCATCGTCGGTGCCGGTCCCGCCGGCCTCGGTGCGGCAATCCGCCTGAAGCAACTCGCCGCGGAACAGGGCCGCGAGGTCAATGTCTGCGTGCTCGAAAAGGGCTCGGAAGTCGGCGCACACATCCTCTCCGGCGCGGTGATGGACCCGATCGCGCTGAATGAACTGATTCCGGACTGGAAAGAAAAAGACGCGCCGCTGAATGCGCCGGTCAGTGAAGACCGTTTCATGATCCTCAGTGAAACCGGTGCTTTCAAGATTCCGTCGGCGCTGCTGCCGGAATGTTTCCAGAATCACGGCAACTATGTAATCAGCCTCGGCAATGTCGTGCGCTGGCTGGGCCAGCAGGCCGAAGCGCTGGGCGTGGAGATATTCCCCGGCTTCGCCGCTGCCGAAGTGCTGTTCCATGAAGACGGTCGTGTCAAAGGTGTCGCCACCGGCGACATGGGCATCGGCCGCGACGGCCAGCCCACCGACGCGCACCAGGTCGGCATGGAGTTGCATGCCAAATACACTTTCTTTGCCGAAGGCTGCCGCGGTCACCTCGGCAAACAGCTGCAGGCGAAATTCAATCTGCGCGACGGCGTTGACCCGCAGGTCTACGGCATCGGCCTGAAAGAACTGTGGGAGATCAAGCCGGAACTGCACCAGCCCGGTCTGGTGGTGCACACCGCC
>JBIIZE010000197.1:0-4689 GCA_044346435.1 Burkholderiales bacterium | reverse complement strand
CTCGGCGTACCGGTCCACGTCAACATCGAAGAAGTGCGCAAGCCCGAACTCGACGCGCAATTGATCGCTGATTCAATTGTGCAGCAATTGCAGAAGCGGATCATGTTCCGTCGTGCAATGAAGCGTGCGATTACCAACGCGATGCGCCTGGGTGCGCAGGGCATCAAGATCATGAGCGCAGGCCGTCTCAATGGTATTGAAATTGCCCGTACCGAATGGTACCGCGAGGGCCGTGTACCGCTGCATACGCTGCGCGCAGATATCGATTACGGATTTTCGGAAGCCAAAACCAGCTACGGCATCATTGGCGTGAAGGTCTGGGTTTTCAAGGGTGAGGTGATCGGCAAGAACGATCATCCTGCACTGGCTCCGTCGGCCGCACCGGTCGAGGAGCCCGCGCCGGCACCGGCGCGCAAGCCGAGAAGGACAACTGCAAAGACAGGAGCAAAACGTGCTACAGCCAGCCAGACGTAAATACCGCAAGGAGCAGAAGGGCCGGAATACCGGCGTTGCGACTCGCGGCAACAAGGTCAGCTTCGGCGAATACGGCCTGAAGGCGATCGGTCGCGGCCGGCTGACAGCCCGTCAGATCGAGGCTGCACGTCGCGCAATGACGCGTCATATCAAGCGCGGCGGCAGAATATGGATCCGCATTTTCCCGGACAAGCCGATTTCGCGTAAGCCGGCTGAAGTCCGGATGGGTAACGGTAAAGGGAATCCTGAGTACTGGGTCGCCGAGATCCAGCCGGGCAAGGTTCTGTATGAAATGGACGGCGTGAACGAAGTTATTGCCAAGGAAGCTTTCCGCCTTGCGGCGGCAAAGTTGCCGATCGCGACTGCTTTCGTGCACCGTCTGGTCGGAGGTTGATATGAAGCCAAGCGAACTGCAGGGAAAAGGCGCCGACGAGCTGCGCAAGGAACTGGAATCTCTGCTGAAAGCGCAGTTTTCCATGCGCATGCAGAAGGCGACGCAGCAACTGACCAACACCAGCCAGCTACGCAAGGTGCGCCGCGACATTGCGCGCGTGCGCACGGTGCTGGCAACGAAGGCTTAAGGGCGGGATGCGGACATGAGCGAAGTGAAGAGCGAAGCAAACAAACGAACCCTGACCGGGCGTGTGGTCAGTGACAAGATGGATAAGACGGTGACGGTACTTGTCGAGCGGCGGATCAAACACCCCCTGCTGGGCAAGGTGGTCACCCGGTCGAAGAAGTACCACGCCCACGACGCCAACGATGAGTACAAGGAAGGCGATACCGTGCTGATCGAGGAATGCCGTCCGCTGGCCAAAACCAAGGCCTGGAAGGTAATCAAGCTGGTGGAGAAGTCGCGGGGCGTTTGATTGAAATTACCGCTTGCGCTGTTTGGGCGCAGCGGTATATAATTTGCGGCTGTAATTTTTCCGTCCTGCTACCGCAGGCGGTGACCTAGCCCGAACGGGCTCCAAGACTGACTTTCCGCTGTTTGGTGGGTCAAGTTGGAGAAAGAAAAGCAGGAAAAACCATGATTCAGATGCAATCCAAACTGGATGTTGCTGACAACACCGGTGCGCGTACCGTTATGTGCATCAAGGTGCTTGGTGGCTCTAAGCGTCGTTATGCAGGCATTGGCGACGTCATCAAGGTCAGCATCAAGGACGCTGCGCCCCGCGGGCGTGTCAAAAAGGGCGAGGTTTACAACGCCGTTGTCGTTCGCACTGCCAAAGGCGTGCGCCGCAATGACGGATCGCTCCTGAAGTTTGATGGCAACGCTGCGGTTCTGCTCAATCAGAAACTTGAGCCGATCGGCACGCGGATTTTCGGACCGGTGACGCGCGAGTTGCGGACTGAGCGATTCATGAAGATCGTTTCTCTCGCACCGGAAGTGCTGTAAAGGACGTTACGCATATGCGCAAGATCAGAAAAGGCGACGACGTTGTAGTGCTGACCGGCCGCGATCGCAGCAAACGCGGAACGGTACTGCGTGTTGTCGATGCAGACCATCTGCTTGTCGAAGGCATCAACCGTGTCAAAAAACACCAGCGGCCCAATCCGGCCAAGGGTGAGACCGGCGGCATCATCGACAAGGAAATGCCCATTCATATTTCGAATGTGGCGCTGTTCAATCCCGCGACCAAGAAAGCCGATCGCATTGGCATCCGTCAGTTGGAAGACGGTCGCCGTGTCCGGTTTTTCAAGTCCAATGGCGAAGTGGTTGATGTATGAGCGCTGACAAAGAAACCAAAAAAGCAAAGCCTGCCAAGGAAGCAAAGGCAGAGCCGAGCAAGAAGGCTGCCAAGGAGCCCAAGGCTGCTGCCGGTGCATCCGCCAAGCAGGGCAAACCTGCCCGGCCGACTGCTCCCGCGCGTTTGAGCACCTACTACAAAGAAACCGTGGCCAAGGAACTGACCGAGAAATTCGGTTACACCAGCCCGATGCAGGTGCCTCGTATCGAGAAGATCGTCCTCAACATGGGCGTGGGCGAGGCGGTTGCTGACAAGAAGATCATGGACAACGCCGTCGGCGACATGACCAAGATTGCCGGTCAGAAGCCGCTGGTAACCAAGTCCCGCAAGGCGATTGCGAACTTCAAGATCCGCGAAGGTTACCCTGTTGGTTGCAAGGTCACGTTGCGCGGTGCGCGCATGTATGAATTCCTTGACCGCCTGGTTAGCATCGCATTGCCCCGTGTTCGCGACTTCCGCGGTATTTCCGGCAAAAGCTTTGATGGCCGTGGCAACTACAACATGGGCGTCAAGGAACAGATCATTTTTCCCGAAATCGAGTACGACAAGATTGATGCCCTGCGCGGGATGAACATCACGATTTCGACGACGGCAAAGTCCGATGAAGAAGGCCGGGCTCTGCTTTCCGCTTTTAAATTTCCTTTCCGTAATTGAGGAAAACGTATGTCTAAGCTTGCACTGATAAACCGTGAGCAGAAGCGTCGCAAGACCGTGAAGAAATTCGCGGCCAAGCGCGCAGAACTCCAGGCGCTTGTCGACGATCAGAAGCTGTCACCTGAGGATCGATATGAGGCGCGTCTGAAGCTGCAGAAGCTGCCGCGGAACGCGAGTCCCGTCCGGTTGCGCAACCGTTGCGCGCTGACCGGTCGTCCCCGCGGTGTTTATCGCAAGTTCGGGCTGGCTCGGGGCAAGTTGCGCGAGATAGCAATGCGCGGCGAAATCCCGGGCGTAATCAAGGCTAGCTGGTAAGACAGGCCGCAGGAGAATTTTGCATGAGCATGAATGATCCGATTTCCGACATGCTGACCCGCATCCGCAATGCACAGCAGGCGGAAAAAGAGTCCGTGTCGATGCCTTCGAGCAAGCTCAAGGTGGCGATTGCCAAGGTGCTGAAGGACGAAGGCTATATTGACGACTTCGCGGTTCGCGGCGAAGTGGCCAAGCCGGTGCTTGAGGTCAGCCTCAAGTACTACGCCGGTTCTCCGGTGATCGAAAAAATCGAGCGCGTAAGCCGCCCAGGCCTGCGCATTTACAAACCCAGCCGTGACATTCCCAATGTGATGAACGGCCTCGGCGTTGCCATCGTCTCCACCTCCAAAGGTGTGATGACTGATCGCAAAGCACGCGGCATGGGCATCGGCGGGGAAGTTCTCTGCATCGTGGCCTAAGGGAGAGAGACGATGTCCAGAGTCGGTAAATCCCCGGTCATGCTGCCGGAAAAAGTCGAAGTCACGATCGCTGCCGATCTGATTTCGGTCAAAGGTCCGCTGGGTACGCTGTCGCAGGCGATTACCCCGAACGTGAAGGTCGAGAAGATCGACAATCGCCTCGAGATCAAGCTGAACGAGAATTCGCGCCAGGCGAATGCGATCAGTGGCACGCTGCGCGCCTTGATTGCCAATATGGTTCAGGGTGTCAGCAAGGGTTTCGAACGCAAGCTGACGCTGGTTGGTGTCGGTTACCGCGCACAGGCGCAGGGCGACAAGCTCAACCTGACGCTCGGTTTCTCGCACCCGGTAGTTCACCAGTTGCCGGCAGGCGTGAAGGTCGAAACGCCCACGCAGACTGAAATCATCATCAAAGGCGCCGACAAGCAGAAAGTCGGGCAGGTCGCCGCCGATGTTCGCAACTACCGGCCGCCGGAGCCTTACAAGGGCAAGGGTGTGCGTTATGCCGATGAGCAGATTGTGCTCAAGGAAACGAAGAAGAAGTAAGGCGGATAGAACATGGTTGAAAAAAACACAGCGCGCCTGCGGCGCGCACGCAGCACCCGGGCCAAGATTGCCGAGCTTAAAGCGGTGCGTCTCACCGTTTACCGTTCGAACGGTCATATCTATGCACAGGTTATCGACGCCACCGGTTCGAAAGTCCTTGCCAGTGCATCGACTGCCGAAAAGGAAGTTCGTGCTGCGATGCCCAATGGCGGCAATGTTGCTGCGGCAGTTGCAATCGGCAAGCGTATTGCCGAGCGCGCAAAGAAAGCCGGTGTCGAAAAGGTCGCATTTGACCGCGCCGGCTACCAATATCACGGTCGGGTGAAGGCGCTGGCGGAAGCCGCGCGTGAAGCCGGTCTCAAGTTCTGACGGAGCAGCGCATGGCAAAAATGCAGGCAGCGAAAATGCAGACCGGCGAAGAGCGCGGTGACGGCCTTCGTGAAAAAATGGTCGCGATCAACCGTGTCACCAAGGTCGTCAAGGGCGGCCGGGTGATGGGTTTTGCCGCTCTGACCGTGGTCGGTGACGGC
>JBIIZE010000196.1:0-4699 GCA_044346435.1 Burkholderiales bacterium | reverse complement strand
GCCGCAATCGTTGACCGCATTGAAGCCGAAGCCCGCATCGCGATGGGCAGGCTGAATAAACTCTACCGTCCCGGGTAGGCGCTTCGAGGAGGAGTCATGAAAAGCAAGTATTTGTTTATATTGTTATTTTCAACCATCGCCGGTGCTGTGCAGGCACAAAACTATCCCAGCAAGACCATCCGGCTGATCGTGCCCTTCGCTGCCGGCGGCAGCACCGACGTCATTGCACGTGTTCTTGCCCCGAAACTCACCGAAGCCTGGGGACAACAGGTCATCGTTGACAACCGTCCGGGCGGTAACACCACCATCGGTACTGATATCGTCGCCAAGTCAGCGCCTGACGGTCACACACTGCTGGTGACTCCTGCACCCTTCACCGTGGTGCCCAGCGTAATGACCAAACTGCCATACGATCCGGCGAAAGACTTTGAGCCCATCACGCTGATCAACACCACGCCAATGGGGCTGGTAGTACATCCGGGCGTGCCGGCGAAAAATCTCAAGGAACTGATCGCACTGGCGAAAACCCGTCCCGGCCAGATGAATTTCGGATCTTCCGGCAGCGGCGGCGTCCCGCACCTCTCGGGTGAATTGCTCAACACCATGGCCGGCCTGAAGATCACGCACGTGCCGTACAAGGGCAACGCGCCGGCGCTGGCCGATCTCGTTGGCGGCCATGTCGACATGGCGTTCAACGGCCTGACCTCGGTGATGCCTTTCATCAAATCGGGACGGCTGCGCGTGCTGGGCGTCACCAGCATCGCCCGCACCGCCGCCCTTCCTGAAGTGCAGACACTCGATGAGCAAGGACTCAAGGGTTTCCAGGCCGTGGCCTGGAACGGCCTCACTGCACCGGCCCGCACACCGAAGGACGCCATCGCCAAAACCGCAAACACGGTCGCCCGCATCATCAAATCGCCGGAGTTTGCCGAACAGCTGAAACGTGACGGTTCCGATCCGGTCGGCAGCACCACCGCGGAATTCGTCGCCCATTTGCGTGATGAAGTGGTGAAGTGGAAAAAAGTCCTCGACCGCGCCGGCATCAAATCCTTCTGAAAGTTTCCCGAGAGAAATCATGAGCGTCAAAATCACCCACGATGAAGGCGTTGCCACCGTCCTCCTTGACCGTGCCGACAAGCTGAATGCGCTTTCGGGAGAGATGTACCAGGAACTCGCCGATGCCTTTACCGCACTGAACAACGACGACAGCGTGCGCGTCGTGCTGCTGACCGGCGCCGGACGCGCGTTCTGCGCCGGCGGCGACGTCGGCTCGATGGGCAACTTTGATGTGGTCAGCGGCCGCAAGCGCTCCAAGGGCCACCATCGCATGATCCTCGCGCTGCATCACCTCGAAAAACCGGTGATCGCCGCAGTGCGCGGCCCGGCCGCCGGCATCGGCGCCAGCCTCGCACTGGCCTCCGACCTCATCGTTGCCAGTGAAACCGCCTATCTGCTGATGGCCTTCAAGAATGTCGGCATTCCGCCCGACGGCGGCGCGATCTTTTTCCTGACCCAGCATCTGGGCCTCGCCCGCGCCAAGGAAATCGTCTACAGCGCGCGCAAGTTGCCGGCTGCCGAAGCGAAAGAGATGGGCCTGATCAGCAAGGTCGTTCCCGATGACCAGCTCGAAGCCGCCTCACTGGCGCTGGCTCGCGAAATCGCCGGCTCCGCAACCTACGCACTGACGCTGGCCAAACGCATGTTCCAGTACATGTATGTGCCGACGCTCGAACAGTTGCTGGAAATGGAAGTGCTGGCGATCTGCGGCGCACGCATGACCCACGACCATGTCGAAGGCGTCACCGCGTTCAAGGAAAAACGCAAACCGCAGTTCAAGGGCAAATAAGCCGCATTGCAATGACCGCCTGGAAAAAACAAACCCTCGCCGAAGCGCTGGCCGCCGTCTCCACCGCGCATCCCCAGGATGAAGCACTGGTGATTGCCGGCCATCGCCTGAGTTATGCCGAGTTGCGCGACAACGTGCGTGAAGTGGCACTGGGTCTGCGCGCGCTGGGCATCAACCGCGGCGACCATGTTGCGGTGTGCATGGGCAATTCGCTGGAATGGGTGGTGTTCTTTTATGCCGCAGCCAGCATCGGCGCAGTGACCGTGCCGGTCAACACCCGCTTCAAGGCCGATGAAATGCTCTACTGCCTGAAGCAGGCCGACGTGAAGCTGCTGTTCATCGCCGACCGCTTTCTCAAAATCGACTTCATCACGATGCTGCGCGGCATCTGCCCCGCCATCGACCAGAAGCTGCCCGACGCGGCGCTGCCGCTGCTGCAGTCGGTGGTGGTACTGGGCAAGGAGGTGCCGGCCGGCGCGATCAGTTTCGCAGACCTGCTTGCCCGTGGCACGGTGTTTGATGAACGCCAACCGCCGGAAGTGCACCCCGACGACGTGCTGCTGATGCAGTTCACCTCGGGCACCACTTCCTATCCCAAGGGCGTGATGCTGTCGCACGACAACATGCTGCGCAACGCCGCGTACATCGCCGCGCGTTTCCACCTGCGCGCCAAAGACCGTTACTACAGTGCCCGCCCCTGGTATCACGTTGCCGGCACCACACTATCTTTGCTCGCGACACTAACCACCGGCGCCCGCCTGGTGTCGTCACCGCATTTCGACGCCGGCGAAGCCCTGGTGACGATGTGGAGCGAGGAATGTACGCACACCTCGGGCAACGACACCATGTTCCTGATGCTGCTGAACCATCCGGACTTCGACAAATACCCGCTGAAGCTTCGTCATGGCTGGGTGTCCTGCGGCCCCGAAGTTTCGCGCAAGGTTGTCGAGCGCATGGGCATGAAGGGACTGGTGCAGGCTTACGGTCTGTCCGAGGCCTCGCCCAATGTCTGCATGTCGCGTTACGACGATGATCTCGAAAAACGCATCAACGGTTGGGCGCACATCCTCGACGATGTCGAAGTGCGCCTGGTCGATCCGGAAACCAATGCCGTGCAGCCTGCCGGCAAGACCGGCGAAATCCAGGTGCGCGGCTGGAGCGTGATGAAGGGCTACTACAAAATGCCCGAGCAGACCGCAAAAACCATCGATGCCGGGGGCTGGTTGCATACCGGTGACCTCGGCATGATGGATGAAGACGGCCGCCTGCGTTTTATCACCCGCATCAAGGACGTATTCCGTGTCGGCGGCGAAAACGTCGCGCCGGCGGAAGTGGAAGACGTGCTGCACAAACATCCCAAGATCAAACAGGCCCAGGTGATCGGCGTGCCTGACCCGCGACTGGTCGAAGTCCCCGCGGCTTACGTCATCCTGCGTGAAGGTGAAACCGCAACACCGGAAGAGCTGATGGCCTGGAGCAAGGAACGCCTCGCCAACTTCCGTGTGCCGCGTTATCTGAAGATTGTTGAAGACTTCGAGAAGATCGGCATGACCGGCAGTTCGAAAGTACAGAAGAACAAATTGCGTGCACAGGCATTGATCGATTTCGGTCTCGAGGACAAAAAAGCCTGAAACCCGCAACACCGGGATAAATTATAAGTATTTGATTTATTTGTTATTTTTTGCAATATCTGACAGTGCATTCAGCCCTGTCGCAACGGAGAAACACCGCAATGGAATACACGCTCAAACGCCCCGACGGCTGCAATATTTTTTATACCATCGACGACTACACGGATCCCTGGCAGAAGGCCGAGACCGTGCTGTTCGTGCATGGCCTCGCCGAATCGGGTGAAGCCTGGCGCGCCTGGGTGCCGCATTTCGCGCGTCACTACCGCGTGGTGCGTCTCGACCTGCGCGGCTTCGGCCGCTCAACGGCAATGACGCCCGAGCATGAATGGTCGATGAATGAACTGCTCGACGATATCGAAGCGCTGATCCATCACATCGGCTGCGACAAGGTGCATCTGATCGGCGCCAAAAGCGGCGGTTCAATGTCGCTGGCGCTGGCCGCCAACCGCCCGCAACTGGTGAAAACGCTGGTCGGCGTCACCCCGCCCGTGCTGCCGGCTGCCGGCATCGACCAGTGGGTTGAACACATGAACACCAAAGGCGTGGTCGACTGGGCCGCACACACCATGCAGGGCCGCCTCGGCAGCAAAGCGTCCAAAGCCGAAGTCGACTGGTGGATCCACCACCTGCAGGGCAAAACGCCGCTGTCGACGCTGCAGAGTTATCTGCGCTGGGTGCCCAAGCTCGACATCCGAGAAGACGTCAAGCGCATCACCTGCCCGACACTGATCATCACCACCACCGGCAGCGGCCTGCGTTCGGTCGATGGCGTCAAAGCCTGGGTCTCCGGCGTGAAATCGGCGCAGCTGATCGTCATGGAAGGCGATGCCTGGCATGCCGCCGGCGCCTACCCGGACCGCTGCGCCGAAGCCTCGCTGAAATTCCTCGCTGAACAGGCACAACAATGAAACGCCCGCTGCAACTGATCGCCGGTCTGACCCTCGCTGCCTGCTGCGCAGCGGCGTCTGCACAGAACTATCCGACCAAGACCGTACGCATGATCGTCGGTTACCCGCCGGGCGGCCCGACCGACGTGCTGGCGCGTATCGTCTCGCAAAAGCTGACCCAGGCCTGGGGCCAGCAGGTCATCGTCGACAACCGCCCCGGCGCCAGCGGCATGATCGGCGCCGAGTTCACCGCGCGCGCCGCACCCGACGGTTACACCCTGCTGATGGTACCGGTGACCTATGCGGTGACACCCAGCCTGTTCAGCAAAATGACC
>JBIIZE010000195.1:0-4710 GCA_044346435.1 Burkholderiales bacterium | reverse complement strand
GGCGGATGCCTCCGCCACGGCGTCGTAAATGGCGACAATATGCGGATGAGCAAGCTTTCCCGCCAGGGAAGCCTCGGTGACAAAAAGCTTACGGTAGCGGCGTCCGTGTTCGTCGTCACCGAGTGCCTCGGGGTAAACCGCTTTTACGGCGACTTCGCGATCCTGAAACGGATCATAGGCCTTGTAGACCACACTAGTGGCACCGCGACCAAGCTCCTTGATGATTTCGTACTTGCCGATCTTACGGGTCTCGGAAGTCGAAAGCGTGGTTCCGGCGGCTGATTCGAGAGGTTCACTCATCCGTCCAAAATACCATCAAACAGGCGCGATGGCGGATGCCCTAGCGCTTGCGCTCCTGCTCGGCCAGCGTTCGCCGCAGCTCCCGAATACGAGCCTCGATAGCCGACAACTGGTAAAAATCGCCTTGCCCGCTTTTCAGCGCAATCTGAAACTGTTCCAAAGCGGCCCCGAGCTGGCCGGCACGGACATAGGCTTCGCCCTGCGCCCGATGCTGCGACAGGCTGTTGCCCTGTGCAGCATAGGCCTGCGCCTGCAACTGGTACAGGCGGGATTCCTCGGGCTGGGTTTGCAAGCGGGTATCGATCAGCTTCAGGGCCTCTGCCGGCCGCCGCAGACGAAGCAATTGTTCAACATGACCATAAAACAGCGCGCGCGGTGCAGGATACAGTCGCCTGGCGGCCTCGTAGCACGCCAGTGCCTGTACGGCGTCCCCGGCCGCATCGGGGATGCGGCAAGCCAGATTTTCGATGATCGGACTTGCCGTTTTGCGCAGTGGTACGAGTTCGCGTTTTGCGCGTTCGTAGTCGCGCGCACGGATCAGGCTGGCGACCAGACCGTAACGGGATGCCGTTTCAGAAAGGAATTTACGCTCCCCGAGACTGGATTCGAAAAAAGCGATGGCCTCACGCGGCGTGTCATTCTCGGCGCGTAATTTGGCCCGAATCAGCTGAAACTCAAGGCTGTCCGGCACCTGGCGATAAGGCATCTGCTCGACACGGCCCTGGATATCGCCGATGCGCTCAAAAGTCAGCGGGTGGGTACGCAGGTAGGCCGGCGCTCCGCCCTCATATACCCTCGTTGCCCGTTGCAGACGCTCGAAAAACGCCGACATGCCCCGCGGATCAAAGCCGGCGCTGTCGAGCAACTGCACGCCGACGCGGTCCGCCTCCCGCTCGTTGTCGCGCGTGAAATTGAGCTGGCTTTGCATGACGCCGGCTTGACCAAATGCCATTGCCGCTTCGGCAACCTGGGAGTTGGAACGTGCGGCGAGGATGGCGACCGCCATCGCTGCCATCGACATGATCTGGCTCTGACCCTGCTGGCTGACCATGCGCGCAATATGGCGCTGCGTCACGTGCGCAATCTCGTGCGCGACAACGCCCGCCACTTCGGATTCACTTTGCGCGGCGAGCAGCAGCCCGGTATGGATACCGATGAATCCCCCCGGCAGGGCAAACGCATTAATCTGCGCATCACGCACCACAAAAAACTCGAATTCCTGTCTTGTGGCGTCACTGCGCGCGGTCAGCCGCAAGCCCAGACTATTGGCATATTCGGCCACCTCGGCGTCATCCAGATAAGCCGGATCGCGGCGAATGTCGCGCATGATGCGTTCGCCGAGTTTTCGTTCATCGGCAGGTGAAATGGCGGCGCCCGAGACGTCGCCGAGCTCGGGCAGGGCTTGCGCCAGCACTCGGGGCACGCATAACAGGGCCAGCAACAGGAATAACCGCATGGTCATGATGCTATGATAAATCCGCCATTCAGGAGTTCCCAATGAAAAAACAATCTGTTACACGGAAATTAACCCATTTCGACACCCAAGGGCAGGCATGGATGGTTGATGTCGCAGGCAAAGCCGAGACCAAACGGCTCGCGCGTGCCAGCGGACGCATCCTCATGCAAGCTTCCACACTGCGTCATATTGTCGCGGGAACAGCGAAGAAGGGTGACGTGCTGGGCATCGCACGGATCGCCGGCATTCAGGCATCCAAACAAACTGCCACGCTGATCCCCTTATGTCACCCGCTGGCTCTGACGAAGGTCGAAATTGAATTCCGTATCTCACGCAAGGATCACGCCGTCACCTGCATCGCCACCGCCGAAACTCTGGGAAGGACCGGTGTCGAAATGGAAGCCCTGACCGCAACGAGCATCGCCTTGCTGACCATCTACGACATGTGCAAGGCCGTTGATCGCGGCATGCGCATCGAGTCGCTGGGACTGGAGGAAAAACGCGGCGGCAAATCCGGCGTCTGGTTGTCCAAAACCTAAACACACGAACCGAGGAAGCGGGGGAGGTGCCTCCGGTGGACAAGTGCATCACTGTTGGCTAGCATCAGACGCCCATTTCACCCCCCACTCCGCACTCCGGCGGCGCCGCAAAATCAGGTGCCAGGCAAGCGTCAACAGGAGAAATCACCATGAAACACCCCCGCCGCTCTTTCCTCCGTATTGCAGGCGGTGCCGGTGCTCTTTTTATCGCAACTGCAGCCGGACTGTTTAAAAGCGGTATCGCCTGGGCTGCACCATGGAATAAAAACGCTTTCGAAGCCAAAGCCGTCTCTGAAACCCTCAAAGTAATGGGGGTAAACAATCTGATCGACAGCAAGGACATCAGCATTACCGCGCCCGACATTGCAGAAAACGGTGCGATTGTTCCCGTTGCAGTCACCAGCCGCATCCCGAACACTCAAAGCATCGCGATCATTGCCGAAAAAAATCCCTTCCCGCTGGCGGCCAGTTTCGACATCCTGCCCGGCGGCGACAGCTACGTTTCGACACGTCTGAAAATGGGTCTGACATCCGATGTGCGCGCCATCGTCAAGGCCGATGGCAAGTTCTACACGGCAAGCAAAGAAGTCAAAGTGACCGTTGGCGGCTGCGGTTAACAAGCGCCCGCTTCAAGCCTGGTCTGGGTAAAGGAAAACATGGCCGACCCGATGAAAATCCGCGCAACGCTGCAGGGTGATATTGCCGACGTTCGCATCCTGATGCGACATCCGATGGAAACCGGCACCCGCAAAACGGCAACCGGCGTGGTGCCGCTGCACTTCATTCAAAGCGTCATTGTTCAGCACAACGGCCGAACCGTGCTTGATGCCCAGTGGAGTCAGGCTATTTCACGGGATCCTTTTCTGGGCGTCCGCGTCAAGGGTGCAAAGGTCGGAGACAAAATCTCCGTGACTTGGGTCGATAACAAGGACGACAGGCGTACCGATGAAGCCGCCGTGATGGCCGGTTCCTGATCCTCTTTCCCCGCAACAGCCGGCCAGAACAGGATCCGGGAATCTGGCAGAATGAAAACCATCCAATATCCATGATTTTGTTCACTGATTAATGAACTCGAACGGAACCCCAGACAATCCGGCAATCAACGTCTGCCTGCTGCAGCCGCCCGGTTACGTTCATGCGTTGGCATTGATTGAAGCCGCTGAATATGTCGCCGAAAAAGCCCGGATAGCAGGATATCGAACGACATTGAGCAAAAACCGTCTCTACCAGCACGGACTCAATATCGTATTCGGCGCGCATATCAATCCCAAGGACGCTCCGGAATACCCGCCGAACACGGTGATTTTCAATACCGAACAGATCCCCGAAAAAAGCGTCTGGATCAGCTCACAGTACAAAACCTGTCTGGATCGCCACTTCGTCTGGGATTACTCCGACTCGAACCTGAAGATGATCGGCCACCAGAAAACCGCCCGGGTCGATTTCTATCATGTCGAAAATCTGCGAAGAGTAAAACCGGCGCAGCAGGCGGAATACGATCTGATCTTTTACGGCTCGATGAACGAACGTAGAAAACTGATCATTGAGAAGCTGCGCAACAAAGGCCTGAAGATCCTCACAGTGTTCGGGCTTTATGGCGCGGAACGGGACGCCCTGCTGACCAAAGCCCGCGCGGTCCTGAATCTCCACTTTTATGAATCGCAGATTTTCCAGCAAATCCGCGCCTTCTATGCGCTGTCGAACGGCATGCCGGTCATTTCCGAAAACTATCCGGAAACATCAGCGCCGCCCCTGTACAAGGATGTACTGTTTACACCGGGATCGAGGTCGTTTGAAGACTTTGTTGCCGAACTGCTGTCTTCTGGAGAAGCATTCCGGCGTGAAAGCGAAATCCGGCTGTCCCGGTTTTATGCCTCCGGCACCAACACGGACTTTGCAGACATTCTGGAAAGAACCATAAAAACCGTCATCGGCAAGGAACCTGCAGCGGCACCGCTTACGCCGACAAGACTCAATCTTCTGGGCAGGCAATATCTGCAGGGTTATCTGAACGTCGGCATTGATCCAAACGCCAGCCCCGACGCGCAACTTGATCTTTCGCTTCCGCTGCAATTCCCCGTTTCCGTCCCGTCCTTGTCTTGGGGACCCGTCACCCTCGACGAAAAACAGCTGGACGAAATCGTCGCCGTTGACACTCTGACCACCGTTCGGGAGTTGGCCGGACTGATGAACAACTGCCTGAAATTACTCCGGGAAGGCGGAAAATTCACGATCGTCGTGCCTCATGAACTGTCCCTGGGCGCCTGGCAGGACCTGAGCCATGTCAGAGCCTTCAACGAAAACTCCTGGCTGCAATATACGCAGTGGTTCTGGCAGCTGGGCTGGCTGGATTACCGGTTTGAGTGCACCGAGACTTCGATGAATCTGACCGAATTCGGCAAGACCCTGGTTGCT
>JBIIZE010000194.1:0-4715 GCA_044346435.1 Burkholderiales bacterium | reverse complement strand
TGAGATCGCGTCCGGCGGCTGCAAGGTGAGCGATGTCGACGGCACCACGGTCGCGGTATTCAACGTCGGCGGCGAATTCTTTGCGATTGAAGATGTCTGCACCCACGACGGCGGTGAATTGGCCAGCGGCGTGATCGAAGGCGATCAGGTCATCTGCCCGCGCCACGGCGCGCGCTTCTGCATCCGTACCGGTGAGGCGCTGTCGGCGCCGGCCTATGAACCCACGGCAAAACTGCCGCTGCGCGTCGAGAACGGCATCATTGAGGTCAAAGACGACCGCTGGGATTAGGGCCTGACCGGCCTGCCGTTGCATTTCGATACTCCTCCCCGCACAATGCCCTTGCAGGCATATCAGGCATTTCAACCGGGAGGAGACCCAAGATGAAATCCAGTTCTGTTCGCCGTGTATTGACGCCTATTCTCGGCGGCATTCTTGCAGTCATGGCATTTGCAGCGGCAGCCCAGCAATATCCGACGCGACCGTTGCTTTTTGTTGCGCCATTTGGCGCAGGCGGCGATTCGGATATCGCCGCTCGCAATCTCGGCGCCGTCATACCGAAATACCTGAAGCAGAATGTCGTGGTGCTGAACAAGGTCGGCGCCAGCGGCGCGATCGGTTCGGAGCATGTCAAAAATGCAGCGCCCGACGGCTATACGCTGCTGCTGGCGCGTGTGGGTTCCCAGGCGACACTGCCGGCGCTGAAGCCCGATCTCAGCTACAAATGGAATGACTTTACCTTCCTCGGCATCCTCGAACTCAATCCCTATGTCTGTGCGGTGATTGCCGATTCCCCGTACAAGACCTTTGGTGATCTGGTCGATGGCATCCGCAAGAATCCGGGCAAACTCAAGTACAGCACGGCCGGCGTCGGCACCATTCACGAAATGGGGCCGCAGTTGTTGTTTGATGCGCAGAAGCTCGGCAAGGATGCGGGTAATCAGATTCCCTACAAGAGCGGCGGCGAGGCGGCCACAGCGCTGCTCGGCCGCCATGTTGATTTCAGCTGCTCCAACATCGGAACCGTGCTGGGCTTCATCAAGAACAAACAGATGCGCGCGCTGCTGACGACCACGCCGGAGCGCTTCAAGGACATTCCGGACGTACCGACGGCGAAGGAGGCGGGCTACCCGGCGCTGGAACGCATCATCGGCTGGAGCGCGCTCTATGGCCCGCCGAAAATGGACAAAAAAATGATCGCCATCTGGGGCGATACGCTGCAGAAAGTCAGCAAGGATCCGCAGTGGATCGGCGCCACCGAAAAAATCGGTTCGGTGCCGCATATCAAAACGCCGGAAGATACGGCGCAGTATGTCAAGGAACAGTACGAGACCTACTACAATCTGGGCAAATCCCTGGGCATAGTCCTGAAGTAGCGGTATCCCGCCCTCCGTCCAGGGGCGGCAGGGGAACCGGGAGGCGGCGTCGGTTGCAATCCGGCGCCGTCTTTTTTTGAGTCCGATGCGGAACTGATTCGTCCAATGGATACCCTGACCCACGCGCTTTCCGGCGCACTGCTCGCCCGCGCCACCGCGGGCATCGAAAAGCCGGCGTTGCCGCTGCGCCGGCGCGTCGGCATCGGTTTTCTGGTGGGGGCATTTCCCGACATCGATGTCGTGGCGACCTGGATCTCCCCGCTGGCCTATCTCTACCACCATCGCGGCATCACCCACTCGCTGGTGATGCTGCCGGTGTGGACCATACTGCTGTCGCTGCTGCTCGCCTGGATCTGGCGTTCCGGTCCGGGCTGGCGCACTTATGCGCCGGTGGTGGCGCTGTCGCTGTTGATCCATATCGCCGGCGACTGGATCACCACCTTCGGCACGATGATTTTTGCGCCGCTGTCCGATTACCGCCATGGTCTTGGCACCACTTTCATCATCGACCTGTGGTTTACCGGCATTATCCTCGCCGGACTACTGCTGTCGCTGTTATGGCGCCGCTCGCGGCTTCCGGCTGTGGCCGGACTGGCTGTGCTGGTCGCGTATGTCGGCTTCCAGTTCCTGCAGTTGCAGAACGCGGTGGACTTCGGCGAACGCGCAGCGCGCGAGATGGGGCTGGCGCAGGCAAAGGTCAGCGCCTTGCCGCGGCCGGTGTCGCCGTACAACTGGATGGTGATCATCGAGACGGAAGCGGGCTATCGTTACAGCCACATCAATCTGATCCGCAAAACCATACAGACCGCGCCGCCCGATGCCGGCCTGATCGCGAAGCTGGATGCGGTTTACCGGCCGCTGGACCAGGCGGTGTGGGAAAACACCTTGCGTTACGGCAAAGGCTCGCAGGGGGCTGCAGTGCGTGCTGCCTTCGAACATCCCGAGTTTGAATTCTTCCGCTGGTTCTCGGCGTATCCGGCGCTGCACGACGTCGACATCGGTGCCACACACCTTTGCGTGTGGTTCAAGGACCTGCGTTTTCTGACGCCGGGTCGCGATGTGTTCCCGTTTATCTACGGGATGTGCAGCGAGGGTTCGGGCCCGTTGCGGCCCTATCAACTCAGCGACGGCGCGCGTCAACCCGTCTACTGATTCGTACCAGACTGGTGCAGTGCTGACACTGGTGCATCGGGAGGGTGCGCCGCGGGATCAGCTGATTATCAATAACTAATTGATTTTAAACATTAAATTATCTGGCATTCTATTTGCATAGTATTTCCGGCGTATCACGGCGCCTTCATGGGGAGGCATGAAGGTCTGTTAATTCTCTGGAGACGCAGACCATGATCAATGCCGGATTCGTCGATTTTGTTTTCACCGGGGCGGCCATCGTGCCGGAAGTGTTGTTTTTTGCCGGCTATGTCGGTGAAGCGCTGCTGCTGCTGGTTCCCATGCTGATCGCCGCCTGTCTGATCAGCATGTATCACCAGCAGGTTGGTGCGGAAGATTCGTCAGACGCAGAAGACCCGACCGTCGGCGATCACGAACCCCGTCAGGCTTGATCCGAATCAAACCGTAATCTCCCTGCGGTGGCAGACTGCAGGGCATGAAGAGCGTACACCTCCCGATAGTCCGGGTTGCCGTGGCGGCAGCCATCGGCCTCGCAACGTTGCCGGTTTGTGCGGCGACTGCAGACCCCGCGCCTTTGCAGCGCGAAATCATTCCCGGCTCCGAATTGATGACCGCGCAGGAGCGCGAACGTTACCGCCAGCGGCAACGCGGTGCCAACTCTGCGGAAGAACGCGAGCGTCTGCGCGCAGAACATGTCAAAGCCATGGAAGAGCGCGGCCGCGTCCGCGGCCTTCAGGTCATTGACCACTCCCGCGCCAAAAAAGGATCGCCATGAGGCGAGGCCTGGTGATGGCGTTGACGGCGTTGGTGCTGGCTATCCCGGTGACGACGCAGGCAGCAGGTGATCACGTGCGCGGCGGCAAACTGCACGAGGACTGTCTCGGTTGTCACGGCACCGAGCTGTATGTGCCTCCGCGGGCCAAAGTCAAAACGCTGTCTGCTTTGAAAAAAGAAACGCAGCGCTGGAACGACCGCATGAATCCGAAGTTCAATGCGCAGGAAATCGACGACATCGTCGCCTGGCTGAACCGCGATTACTACAAATTTCCGAATTAGCGGCAATTGCCGCAAGGCGAAGGCGGTTTCCCGCCTTGCCGTTACTGCAGCTTTTCGTCCAGCCAGTCGGCGATGGTGTCGATGGCGAGCGTCAGGTAGTCGCGCTGGCAGTGCTGCGCGCCGCCTTCCTCCTCGGTGAAAATGCGGAAAGTCTTGTCCTTCGAGGCGATGGCGTCGAACAGTCGTTGCGCTTCAGCCATCGAGACCTGGGCGTCGGCCTCCCCATGGAGCAGCAGGAAAGGGCAGGTGACTTTCTGTGCCACACCGTCGAGTTTGAAGCCCTCGATTTTTTTCAGTGCATCGTCGTAATTATCCACGCCGCAGGCCCAGAGCAGATGGTCGGCCGGGACCGGCAGCGCCGCCTGCTTGATTTTTTCCAGACGGCGCACCCAGGTCGCGTGGTAGTCCCACATCGCACCCCAGGTCACACAGGCCTTGAAACGCTGGTCCATCGCCGCGATGCGCGGTGAATAATAGCCGCCCAGGCTCATCGCCATCGCCGCCACCTTGTTCATGTCGACGTCGTCGCGCGTCTCCAGATAGTTGAGGGCCGCGCTGCCGGCGACCTCAAAGTCATGCCGCATGTGGATGTTGCGGAAGCGGATCGATTCGCCCTGGCCGGGCCCGTCCACCAGCAGGTAGGAGACGCCGCGTTTGACGAGTTCCGGCGTGCCGCGCAGGTACTGCATTTCCTTCTGGGTGTCGAAACCGCCGAAGCGCACCACGCAGGGATTTTTCTTCCGGTCGCTGTTCACGGCATGTACGAAATAGGCCGGGAAGGAGCCGCCCTCGAAGGGCAGTTCGACCACCTCGATTTTCGGCTGGTCGTTGAGTGATGCGAAAAGACGGAAACACTCGAGCGACTGGCGGTAGATGGCGAGCGCCTTGTCGTCCTTGGGCTGACGGAAATGGTCGGCACTCTGATAATAAAAACACGCGCGCAGATAGGTGGATGCCGCAGTGAGCCGATGGCCTTTTTTCGCCAGACTTTCCGCGCGATGGCGCAGCAGGTCTGCGCCCTTGCACCAGGCCTCGAACCAGGCTTCGTCGTCGCCGACGCGGTCCTTGAGGCTGCGGCCGATGCGGTCGACCTCGGACAGTTCAGCGCCGCCGTAAGGCGCAACGCTCAGGATCACCATCATCTCCGCAGACCA
>JBIIZE010000436.1:0-4735 GCA_044346435.1 Burkholderiales bacterium | reverse complement strand
GAGCGTAACGCGTGACGCGAAAGCGTGCCGTGGCGAGATCGTGAATTTTGCCGAGGTTGTGGTCGAGTCGTTCGACCAGCATCCATTGCGCATCCGGCGTGACCATTTTCCAGGACGCGAGGTTGTCGAGCGCAGTGCCCCACAACACGGCTTTTTTGCCGCCAGCGTTCATCGCGACATTGCCGCCGATGCATGAGGCGTCGGCGGATGTCGGATCACAGGCAAAAACCAGCCCCGCGGATTCTGCAGCTTCCATCGCGCGCCGGGTGACCACGCCCGCGCCGCAGCGCAGGACCGGGACCCGTGAGGTAACGCCGGGCAGTGCAACGCGGTCAATCGCAGCGAGTGCGTCGAGTTTTTCGGTGTTGATCACCGCCGAGAGCGGTGTCAGCGGTATCGCGCCGCCGGTATAGCCGGTGCCGCCTCCGCGCGGAATGATGGTCAGTCCGAGTTCAATGCAGGCGCGCACGACTTCAAGGACTTCTTCTTCCGTATCCGGATTGATGACAACGAAGGGATATTCCACCCGCCAGTCGGTGGCGTCGGTGACATGGGATACGCGGGCCAGTCCGTCGAACTGCACATTGTCACGACGCGTAGTGCGCGCGAGTCGCGCCATCGCGCGACGTCGCAGCGTCAGCGTATCCTCGAATTCGGCTTCAAAACCGTCGACTGCGGTGCGTGCGGCATCGAGCAGCTCCGATACCCGCCGGTCGCTGCCCTCGCGCCGCGCGTCGATGTTGTTGAGCCGGTTGCGCATGCCTTCCACCAGCGCCGCGCGCCGCTTGCGATTGCCCAGCAGATCGTCTTCGATGTACGGGTTACGCTTGACGACCCACATGTCGCCCAGCACCTCGTAAAGCATTTTTGCCGAACGTCCGGTGCGGCGTTGCGCCCGCAGTTCGTTGAGCAGTTGCCAGCGTTCAGGGCCGAGCAGCCGGATCACGATCTCGCGATCCGAGAACGAGGTGTAGTTGTAGGGGATTTCTCTGAGGCGCGAAGACATTTGTGGTTATTGGGGGGGGCGAGAATTTTAGTAGTGATGCAGATGCGTGATGGAAAATAATTGTTTATAAACAGAATGTTATGATGCCATTCGATGTTGCCGTGCTGATATATTAAAAGAGGGCAATATTAATTGGGATGCGATTGCATGTCTGGTCAAGTTTTTTATCGGGATTCTAGAAGACGCGTTTTTAATTTATGGCTAAGCATAATGCGGAAATGCTTGTAAACGGCCAAATCACGATTGTGAACTTGGGTGAGTTAACGGATATTAGCGTTCAATTTTGATGTGACGATGCAACAATATTCGACAAGGTATGGATAAAATTAAAACGGTATCAGTTATTCAAAGTAATTACATTCCTTGGCTGGGCTATTTTGCGATGGCTGCTGCGTCAGATGTATTTGTTGTTTATGAGGATGTGCAGTACACAAAAAACGACTGGAGAAATAGAAATCAGATTGAATGCAACAACGCCAAGATTTGGCTTACTGTGCCTGTGCATCATGAAAAGCTGGGTCAGAACTTTCTGGACATTAAATTGGCATCTACCGGTTGGGCAGGCAAACATTTGCGTACCCTCAGGCAAGCGTTCTCAAAAAACCCCGGATGGCATGCTCTGGGGCACCAGGTTGAAGAGCTTTATACATTAGCCGGGTCTTTCCGCTATTTATTTGAAGTCAATCGATTGTTTCTGGCGTGGGCATTCACGGCACTTCAAATTGAATCGACAATCGTATTTTTGGATAAATTTCCTGAAAAGGGTGATCCAACTGAAAGGCTGATTTCAATTCTTCAGTCTCAAGGAGCAACACGATATATATCAGGCCCATCTGCATTAAGCTATATCGATGATGAACAGTTTAAAAAAGCTAACATCATGCTTGAGTATGTAAATTACGATTCTCTTATTCCCGGAGCCTTGAGCATTCCTGCAGGTTTTACCACGTCATCGGTAATGCAGCATTTATTAACGGAGGGGGTAGCTAGTGTCAAAAGTAATTGATGCTAATCGTAAGGTGCATCAGGCACTGATTAGTTCCGGGGAATACCAAAAATCCCCCCACCGCAGTCTTGAGAGTCAGCAGAGGCTACGAGAAAAAATATCCCGCCTCGTGATTCAGGAGAAACTCGGGTTTAAGCATTTGGACGTGGGTTGCGGTGACGGTTTCATGTTTGATTGTGTACCCCGGCACTGGGCCAGATTTGGTATTGACGTAACCGATGCCATGCTTGCGGAATGTGGAAAACGGCATCCTGATGTTAACTTGCGGCTTGGCGTTGCGGAAAATTTGCCTTTTGAAAGTGAAAGTTTCGATTTTGTAACTTGCTATAGCTTTCTTGATCACCTGGAGGATACTGAAACGTTCTATTCCGAAGCGATGCGCGTTCTCAAAAGGGGGGGGAATTTTTATTTCGGGCTAAGTCCCAACCGTGATTTCCTTGCGCAGCTGAGTGTGGTCCGCAATTTCAAGGTTTCTGCCGTTCTAAAAACGCTGGACTTGGATGTTGAGTTGAAAAAAGCATTTGATGATGGAACGTATTATCAGGAGCAGTTTGGTATTGATGCATCTGAATTGCAGGATTGCGAGCCAGGAAAATCGGTAAGGATGGGCCTTCACCCATGGGAGGAGTTGGGGAAGCTGCATACCTTTGGTGCAATGCAAACCAAAGTAATCTACGAGTGGATTTTTCAGCAAAACCGCATCGATCCTGATTCAGTGAAGGTTATTGAAGCCTTCCTGCCTTTTACAGCGCCATGCTTCAAATATTTTGATCTTTTTGGCTGTAAATCGTGATTGATCAGGAGTCGATAGCCCAGTTCCAGGAGCAAGGTTTTCTCCTTGTTCCCGGATTTGAGGTTGGTGCGGTATGCGACAAGATGCGAGAGGAGCTAGAACTTGCCATCGCTGAAGACAAAGTGCAAACCCCGGATGTCTTTGACGCGGGCATGGTGCACAACTGCTTTATGCGGGGCAACTACATGCTACGTCATCTTGAGTCGCCAACCCTTCGATTCGCTACGGACACCCTTCTTTGTCAAAATGCAATAGTTTATGCATATCAGTCTAGTTCGCTACCTCCCGGGGGCGGTAGAAATTATGGTTCAAGGACACATGTTGACTGCCCGCGGTTCATTGATGGATATCGGACAAATCTTGGCTATATCCTGGCACTACAGCCATTTACTTTGCAGAATGGGGCGACATTCGTTCTCCCCGGGTCGCATAAGTCCAAAGATCAGCCGACGGAAGAGTATTTCAATGCTAATGCCTTACGTGTGACTTGCAATCAAGGCGATGCGATATTTTTTGATGGTCGGCTCTATCACCGTGCCGGAGTCAACGATACGTCATCCTGGCGCCACAGCATCACCATTAATTTTTGCCGGCCATTCATGCGAACCCGATTTGACTACCCTCGAATGATGCTCCAGACCGGACTCACGTTAACCGTCAATTCATCTGCGCGAAAGTATCTTGGCTACGATGTTCGGATGCCTGTTTCGCTGGAAGAGTTTTATCGACCTGAAGCAGATCGCTTATACCTGCCAAACCAAGAATGATTTACCTATTTGGATGGAATCCGGTTGCAGAGTTCATCGCTGATGAGTTAACTGCATTGGGGGAGAAAGTGGATGGTGTCGTCGTTGACGAACGCTATCTAGAAAACCATCAACCTGATATTGGTTACCGAGTCTATCCAATCGGAGCCATGCGATTTAACTCCCAGGATATCGTTTACAACTGTCTTGGATACCGAAGTCTGTCTAGGCGAATAGATATTGGCGATCATTTGGAATCAATTGGCGTCTTGAGAAGTTTTATTTCACGCGATTCACTGATTTATCCGGGCTGCAATATTCGCTCAGGTACCACATTGGTGGGTAATGTCATCATTGAGCGGAACTGCGTGATCGGGGAGCATTGTTTGTTGTGGGGAGGAGCCCGGATTTGTCACGACTCGCGTATTGGGCGAGGCGTATTCATGGCGGCGGGTTCGATCGTTGGGGGGCAATGCGAAATCGGGGATACTGCTTCTATCGGTTTTAATTCTTCGGTCAAAGAAAAAAGTTGCTTGCCAAGTGGCGTTAGTGTGGGGGCTAACCGGTTCTATATTGGTTCGGCCGCATCACAGTAAATTAATGACTGCTTAGTGCATGAATATAATAAAGCAATCATTGGATGAGCTTTTTCGGCACCTGATTAATGGGTTTATCCCCGGCTGGGATCAAGTGCTTTCCCAGCTCAGCCTTGAGCAGCAGTCGGAGATTCTTGGCCGACTTGCCAGAATGACTTGCCTTAAGATCAAAGATGTAGGTGCTTTGGCGAGTCATTTGAAAATTGACAAAGTTAGTCATCGGGTGCTGTTTGATCAGATGTTTTTCGGATTTCTTTGCCCTGTCCATGACATTCTTGTTAAGTCTAGAAGATGGGATGAAGCGCTGTTTCTGGAGCACGGTTTGTATAACCATTTCATCAAGCAAGACGAGAGCATAGAGTTTTATGAACGAGCGTTTGCAAGAATTTATGAGCCTTATCTAAAAGGTGAGGGGCGCAAAGAGAACGCCCTTGCAACGGGAAAAGAGGGGGAAGGTAATTCACGGAGTCCGCTTACCGGGTCTGCCGCTTGTGCTTCGCGAGGAAAGGTGCTTTTTTGGTTTTTGAACTACGCACGTTTGGCGCATATGGATTTATGCTTGGAGTTTATAGAGGCCTCAAGTGTTAA
>JBIIZE010000193.1:0-4736 GCA_044346435.1 Burkholderiales bacterium | reverse complement strand
GATGCGCAGCGTCGCCGCGTGTTTGGTGATCTGGTAGAACTGCTCTTCCATCGTCAATGAAATCTTCACCGGACGCCCGGCCAGCAATGCCGCCGCCGCGGTCAACGCCTCGGTCTTGATATAGAGCTTGGCACCGAAGCCGCCGCCCAAATACGGCACTTTCACCCGCACCTTGTTTTCAGCCCAGCCGAGCAGGCGCGCAATCTCGATGCGCACGAACGACGGACTTTGCGACGCGGTGTGGATCACCAGCTGGTTGGGTGTCGGATCAGCCACTGTGACAAACGGCTCCAGCGGCACATGCAGCACCTGCTGGGTGCGGAAAGTATGTTCGAATACATGATCCGCCTCGGCAAACGCCTTCTGCGCATCACCGCGACGCAAATGGAAATCCAGCGCGATATTGGTATCGCGTTTGCCCTTGAGGTGTTTCAGATCCGGGAAGGTGCCGGCGGGCTTCAGCACGTCATGCACGATTGCCTTCGACGTCATCGCCTCGACTTCATCGAAGACCGCAGGCAGTTCTTCATAATCGACGTCAATCAGCTGGGCCGCGGCTTCAGCCACATGCGGATCAGCCGCGAGCACCAGCGCCACCGGCTCACCAACGTGATGCACCTTGTCGACCGCGAGGATCGGCTGATCATGGAAAGCCGGACCGTAATAAGGCTCCGGAATCAGCTTGATGATGTCGGCTGCGGTGTAGACCGCATACACGCCGGGCAAGGCCTTCGCCGCCGCCACATCGATGCCGCGAATACGTCCATGCGCCACCGTGCTGCGGTGAACCTTGCCGTAAAGCATGCCCGGCAGCCGCAGGTTGTGCACGTATTCGGCCTTGCCGGTGACCTTGGCCTGCGCTTCGACACGCGGAATGGAGCGACCGAAGGCCGCGCCGGAATTGGTTTTACCCAGTGTAGTCGCCATAAGGGTTTCCTGAATCGGGTTAGGCGGCCAGCGCCTGTTTCACCGCGCGTGCGGCATACACCCGCAGCATTTCGCGCTTGTAAGCGGCCGAACCGCGGGCATCGCCGACCACTTCGGCCTCCGCAGCAGCCGCCTCGCCGGCACGCGCCAGCACTGCATCGCTGACCGTCGAACCATTCAGAACGGCTTCCGCATCACGCAGCCGCACCGCTTTTTCAGTCGCGGCACTGACCACCACGCGGGCATCCTGGATGACCTTGCCGTCAGTCGCAAACGATACGGCAACACCCAATGCCGGCCAGTCATCCGCGGTCCGCGTTGTGCATTTGAGGTAAGCGGAACGACGCCCGGCCTGCGCGGGAATCCGCACTTCACTGATCAATTCATTTTTCGCCAACGCGGTTTCGTAATAACCGGTGAACAGGTCGGCAACCGCCAGCGTGCGCGTGCCCTTGACGGATACCGCAGTCAGTTCCGCATCCAGCGCAATCATCACCGGCGGCAGATCCATATGCGGATCACCATGCGCCAGATGCCCGCCCAGCGTGGCAACGTTACGCACCCGGACGTTGGACAGCGTCTGCATGGCGTTGGTGATCACCGGCGCGGCCTTGCGCACCGTCGCCGAACCACCGATCGCCGTCAGTGTCGCCAGCGCACCAATGCGCAGAATACCGCCGGCGGATTGAATGGCGGCATGCTCCGGCTCAACACCCCGAAGGCTGACCAGGCAGGTCGGCTGGAATACGCCGGTTTTCATCATCAGCATCAGCGCCGTGCAGCCGCCGAATGCACGCACGGACGGATCGTCGGTATTGAGCAGCGTCAGCGCGTCCTTCAGGGAACGCGGTTCAGCCAGTTCAAAAGGCGTCATGTCGCCCCCTGCGTAGCGCCGGCAAAAGCCGCGCCCAGATTTTTTGCGAACTGTTTTTCCATTTCCTTGGCTTTGGCTTTCAGAACAGGTTGTCCGATGCTGCCCAGCTTGCCGGTCAGCGCGGTGTCAATTTCATAACGGATGATCGTACTGCCGTCTCCGGCATCAACCAGGCGCGTCGACGATGTCGCGGTCAACCGCCCCACCAGCCCCATCGGGGCCCCTTCAATCTTTGCCGCAATGACTTCGGGCGGCGTGACTTCCGTGAGTTCAACCATGACCTTGAACTTGAAGGTCATGTACGCAACCTTGGTTTCAAGCACCGCATCAAAGCATTTGTCGTCCCGCGGCGTCAGATCGCGGACACCCTCGATGCATGAGGCAAAAAAATGGATGTCCTGCAACTTCGCGAATACCGCATCGCGCGCGGCGCAAACCGTGATCTCCCCGCTGAATTTCATGTGTTTTTACCGCCACGTTCAAAGGCGGCTACTGTAATGTCAGCCTCCCCGAAAATCAATGAATGCAGCCCTTGTTCAGGACGAAAAAAATCCCCTGACGCACGCCGGCGGCAGGGGATCGGGGTTTCCGCTACGCGGTCAGTCTGCGTAGACGCCGGCCTTCTTGATGATCGGCGCCCACTTCTCGATCTCGGCCTTCAGGTGCTTGGCCAGCGATTCGGGGGTAGCCTTGTCCGGCGTCACTGCCTCAGCGCCGAGTTTGGTCAGCGAATCCTTGAACTGCTGATCCTTGATTGCGGCGACCAGTGCGGCATTGAGCTTGTCGAGAACCGGCTTGGGCGTACCCTTGGCCACGTAAAGACCGTGCCACACCGCAACCTCGAAGTCCTTCAGACCCTGCTCCTGCAGTGTCGGGACGAACTGCAGCGACGGGACGCGTTTTTTGGTCGTGACGCCGAAAACCTTGACCTTGCCCGACTGAATCGCGCCGGTGGTATTGGTGGTCTGGTCGCACATCAGGTCGATCTGGTTGCCCATCAGCGCGGACATTGCCGGGCCCGTGCCGGTATAGGGAATGGTCTGGATGTCAGCTTGAATGCGCGACATGAACAACAGGCCGCACAAATGCGACGCCGCGCCAAGGCCGGCGTTACCCATGTTCAGCTTGTCCTTGTTCGCTTTGACGTAGGCGACAAAATCCTTGTAGTTGTCCGCCGGAAATCCGGTGCGCGCAATCAGAGTCATCGGCACATCGGCGACCTGACCGATATATTCAAAATCCGTCAGCGGATTGAACTGCAGTTTGCGATATAGCGTCGGCGCAGTGGACATGCCGATGTGGTGCAGCAGCACCTGATAGCCGTCAGGCTTGGACTTGGCTACCAGCCCGACACCCAGCGTACCGCCGGCGCCGACGCGATTCTCGACGATGACCTGCTGCTTCAGCGTCTTGGTCATGTGCGCGGCCAGATTGCGCGCCAGGGTGTCCGTGGGACCGCCTGCAGCAAAAGGTACGATCAGCGACACCGGGCGGGTCGGATAGTCCTGCGCCAAGACATTACCGGTGAATATCGCAGCCAACGCTGCAGTCATTGCTAAAATTGAACGTAACATCTTGATTCCTCTGACTAAAAAGAAACCTCACAAATAAAACCGCCGCGGAGGGCCGCGGCGATCCAGCAACACCAGTTGCTCCTCGGGGGTCACATATTAGCGCGGGTTGGCATTTCCGCGCTTGGCATTGCCGCCACGGTAGGCCGGGCGACCATTGCCGTTGCCACGGGCCGGCGGCGCACCGCGCCGGCCAGCAGGAGCCGGACGACCGTTGCCGCGCCGCGGCGCTTCACTGCGCATCGGATTTTTCGCTTCGAACCCCGGCACTGACCAGCGTTCGATGGTCTGCCCGATATAACGCTCGATTAGCTTCAACTGACGGATATCGTCGGAAGAAGCAAACGAAATGGCTGTGCCCATCGCACCCGCGCGGCCGGTGCGGCCGATACGGTGCACGTAGTCTTCCGCCACCTTCGGCAGATCATAATTGATGACGTGGCTGATACTGGCAACGTCGATGCCGCGTGCCGCCACATCGGTAGCCACGAGGATGCGGACAGCACCGCTGCGCAGCTTGGCCAATGTGCGATTGCGTTGCGACTGGTTCATGTTGCCGTGGAGCGCAGCTGCTTCGTGGCCGCCGTGGAACAGCTTGTCGGCCAGCCGGTCTGCGCCGTGTTTGGTCGCGGTGAAAACGATGGCTTGCGCCTGGCATTCTTCGCGCAGCACGTGCTCCAGCAGACGGTGTTTGTGGCTGCCGTCATCGACGTAATGCAGACGCTGTTCGATGTTTTCATGTTTGGCTTGCGCGCCGGCGACTTCGATCAGCTTCGGATCACGCAGCAGTTCGCGCGCCAGCTTTTCGATTTTGCCGTCGAGCGTTGCCGAGAACAGCATGGTCTGGCGCGTCGCCGGCGTTTTCGCGGCAATGCGGCGGACCGGCTCAATGAAGCCCATGTCGAGCATGCGGTCGGCTTCGTCCAGCACCAGCAGTTCAAGACGGGAAAAGTCCACCTTGCCCTGATCGATGAAGTCGATCAGGCGGCCCGGCGTTGCAACCAGCACGTCGAGCGACTGCTCCAGCAGGCGGCGCTGTTTCGGATAAGGCATGCCGCCGAGTACCGTGCCGGTACGCATGTGGCGGGAAAATTTGCAGTATTTGTCGACCGCTTCGGTGACCTGCATGGCCAGTTCGCGGGTGGGCGTCAGCACCAGCACGCGGGGGCCGCGACCATGACGCGCGGGCGCCAGGCTCAGCCGCTGCAGGGCCGGCAGCACGAAGGCCGCGGTCTTGCCGGTACCGGTCGGGGCCGAAACCATCAGGTCAAAACCGGTAAGTGCGACCGGAATGGCCTGCGCCTGCACGGGAGTCGGTTCGGTATAACCCGCGGCGGCCAGGGCCTGCACGAGGGCGGGATTCA
>JBIIZE010000192.1:0-4746 GCA_044346435.1 Burkholderiales bacterium | reverse complement strand
CGGTTGGCCCAGGTCTGGCCCAGTTCCGGCGGCAGCTGGATCATTTCGGCGATTTCCGAACCGGTGTAACCCTTGTTCATCAGGTTGACCGACTGGTCATGCACGTATTTGTAAAGGTCGCGCTGCTTTTTCCAGTATTCAACAACCTTGGTGTTGTCCCAGACCGGCCAGTGATGGCTCTGGAACTTGACCTGGACATTCTTGCCGTAAAGGTCGATGGTTTCATTGAGATAGCTCGACCACTTCAGCGCATCGCGCACCTGCGCACCGCGCAGCGTGAGGATGTTATGCATGGTGTTGGTGGAGTTCTCCGCCATCCACATCGCCTTCAATTCCGGGAAGTAGGTGTTCATCTCGGCCGGCGCTTCCGTGCCCGGCGTCATCTGGAACACCATCTTCACGCCATCAACGACCATTTCCTGACCGGTCTTTTTGATGATGTCGGTAGGCTGGATCAGCGTTGCGGTGCCGGACGAAGTGGTCTGGCCCAAACCACCGTTCACCCCGCCCTGCGCGTTACGCGGCAGCATCGCGCCGTACATATAGATGGCGCGGCGGCTCATCACGTTGCCGGCAATGACGTTTTCGCTGACAGCGTGTTCAGTGAAGTGCTCCGGCGCGATGATTTTTACCTTCTTCGCCTTGACGTCTTTTTCATCGACGATGCCGCGCACGCCGCCGTAGTGGTCAACGTGCGAGTGGCTGTAAACCACGGCCACGATCGGCTTTTTGCCCAGGTGCTGCGACACCAGGTCGTAGGCAGCCTTGGCCGTCTCGGTGGAGATCAGCGGATCAAACACGATCCAGCCGGTTTTACCCTGCACGAAGCTGATGTTGGACAGGTCGTATCCGCGCACCTGATAGATATTGTCCGAAACCTTGAACAGGCCGTATTGCATGTTCAACTGGGCATTGCGCCACAGGCTCGGGTTCACGGTGTCCGGTGCAGGCTTGTCGAGTCCGATGTATTTTTTGTAGGCCTCAAGATCCCAGACCACGTCGCCTTTTGCGTTCTTGATGGTCAGCGTGTCGGGCTTGCCGATGAAACCGCGCTGGGCATTGGCGAAATCTTCCTTGTCGTTGAACGGCAGCGCCTTCAGCACGGCTTCGTTGGCGGCTTTGGTTGCCGCGGTGGCGGGCTTGGAAGACGCCGGCGCCGATTGGGCTACTGCGAGACCGGACAGCGACATGCCGATCAGCAGCACAGATAGACCAGTAACTCTTGTTTTCATTTTTTAATCCTTTCGAAGCTTTTGTTGAATAACCTGTGTTTTAAAGTTTTGTATTGTCAGCATCTGGTTCAGCTCTGTGCTCTGTGTTCACTTCGGAAAGAGCAATGTGACAGTCGCGCGAAGGCCCCAGCCACTCGGGCCGCTGGCGGGCGCATCCGCCCAATAACGCGCGCCTACACCGAACTGCACCAGTTGATTTCCCACTTTTGTCAGTTGGGCAACCGACATGTTGATCGGCACCGACCATTGCTCAGACTTCCAATCGTAGGTCGACTCGGTATTCAAACTGAAAGAAAGTGCGGACTTGGTGGTGTAGCTGAGAAACGGCTGGAGAAACGTCGAACTGATGTCGGCGCGATTGCTGTCACCGCCAACTGACCAGACATGATTGCCGAGCGCCCCAATGGTCCATGGACCGCTCTGCTTCAGCACGACGCCGGTGGGCCCGAGCCCCCATTTCTCGCCGCCAAGTCGGGAATCGCTCGCAGTCGGCAGCAGGAATACGGGACCCGCGCCCCAAATCAGTCCACCGGAGGTCGGCTTTTTGGGCGAAAAGAACACGCTTTGCAGGATATCGCCCATACCGGACTGATTTCCGGACGGTCCCGCAATGTTGTTCTGATCGACAATGGGCAGGATCGTCCGGGAAATTACATTCCAGTCGTCGTTGAGCGAAAGCGGGATCACCGGCTGAACGTTGATGAAGGATTTGTGACCATTGGCTGTGCCGATATCCTTATCGTAGTTGTACTGGATCGGAACGCTGATCAGGCTCGCGACAGGATTGGAGAGTTTTTTGGCGAGTTCCTCCGCATCCTGCGCAAACGCCTGATACGAAACGCCGGCGAGCGCCAGAATAAAAATCCTCGCCAGTAATCGGGAATTTGGGACATTCATGACCAGGTTTTCTCCTTGCTGCATAGGGCACGTTCAGCGTTAGCAGTATATTCGTACCGCTCGATTTGAGTCGAGCTGACGTTTTTCTCATCCAGCAGCTGTCCCTGCATTTGTCCACGCTTCTTCGGTAAACGCGCTGCCATCGCGCAGCAGGCCTTCGATTTCTTCTGCACCGTAACCGATTTCCGCCAGCACATCGCGGGTGTGCTGCCCTTTCGCGGGCGCAGCCCGCTCCGCACTGAAAAATTCGCCGTTGTAACGGATCGGCGTGCCCAGCGCCTGCGCGGCATTCGGCAGTCTGATGTCGAGCAGCGGCAGGCAGGCTTTTAATGCGGGATCGGCCAGCACATCCGCCACGGTATTAATCGGGCCGCAGAGTATGTCGGCGGCGCGCAGTTTTTCCAGCCAGTATTCCGAAGCTTGTGATTCGAACAGCGGTGTGATGATCGCGTGGAGTTCGGTACGGTGCGCGACGCGTGCGGCGTTGGTGGAAAAACGGGCATCGTTCGCCAGCACTTCCATTCCGAGTGCTGCGCAGAATTTCTGCCAGTGTGAATCGCGCAGCACGGCAACGGTGATGTAACGCCCGCCCGAAACCTTGAACGCGCCCGCCGGTGACAGCAGGCTGTTCTGATTGCCCTGGCGCGGCGGCAAGCGACCCGAGGCCATGAATTCGGTGAACCCGCCGCACATCAATGACGCGGCCGCGGCCATCAGGCTGACGTCGATGTTGGCGCTGCCCTGCCCGGTGAGCCGTCCATAAAGCGCCAGCAGCACGGATTGCACGGCGGAATTTGCCGCGGTCATGTCGATCAGCGGAAAACCCACACGCAGCGGTTCGCCGTCGGGCTCGCCGACCACGCTCATCACGCCGCTGATCGCCTGCAGGATGGTGTCGCTGGCGGGCAGCTGTGCATAGGCGCCGTCCTGACCGAAGCCGGAGATTGTGCAGTAGATGATGTCGGGCTTGAGGGCTTTGCAGCGCGCGTAATCAAAACCCAGCTTGGCCATCACGCCGGCGCGGTAATTGGAAACCACCACATCGGCTTTACTGATCATGCGTTCAACGATGCTGCGGCCGCCAGCCGTACCGAGATCCACGCCGATGTCGCGTTTGTTGCGATTGAGGGCGATGAACTGCGGATTGCCGAAGCGGCCTGGTTCGCCCTTGCCGGCGCTGCGCTGCCAGTCGCCATCCTGGCGCTCGATCTTGATGACCTGCGCGCCCATGTCGCCGAGCAGCGTGGCGGCATAGGGCCCGGCCACACCTTCGGTCATGTCGACGACTTTGACGTCGCGCAGGATTTTTTGGTTCATCACGCGTAAGGGGTTACGGCGGCGGATCCTTCGTTACACCGGCGTTTTCACCGGCTTGCCGCTGAGGTGGAGCATGATGTTTTCGATCTGCAGCCCGCCCATTGCCGTGCGCGTTTCATTGGTGGCGCTGGCCATATGCGGCAGCAGCACGGCATTGTCGAGTTCGTAAAAAGCAGGATCGACATTGGGTTCGTCGTAATAGACATCGAGCCCGGCGCCGGCGATTTTTTTCTCCTGCAGGTACTTCAGCAGCACCGGCTGATCCACCACGGAACCGCGCGCGACGTTCACCAGATAACCCTGGGGGCCCAGCGCATCAAGCACGGCAGCATTGACGATTCCCTTGGTTTCCGGACCGCCGGGCGTGATCGCGACCAGTACGTCGCAGTTTTTCGCCAGCGTGACCACATCTGCGTCATAGGCGTAGGGCACATCCTTCTTGTTACGGTTGTGATAACGGATGTTCATCTTGAAGGCTTTGGCGCGCGCCGCGATTTCTTCACCGATGCGGCCGAGGCCGAGAATGCCCAGCGTCTTGCCGCCGAGAGAGGTGGTGAACTGGTAGGTACCCTGGGTTTTCCACAGCCCGGCGCGGACATATTTGTCGGCCTGCGGGAATTTGCGCATGGCGTTGAGCACCAGTGCGATGGCGCAGTCAGCAACGCAGTCGTTGAGCACGTTGGCGGTATTGGTAACGATGATGCCGCGCTGTTTGGCGGCATCAAGGTCGATCTGGTCGACGCCGACGCCGAAGTTGGAAATGATTTCGAGTTTGGGCAGCGCATCCATCAGCGCGGCATCGACCTTGCTGTGGCCGGTGTGCGCCAGCGCGCGGATTTTCGGGGCGGCAGCTTTGAGCGCGGCGGCACGGTCGGGCTGCTCCCACAGCTTGATCAGCTCGAATTCCTGCTCCATGCGTTTTTGTGTTCCGGGATGGCCTTTGGCGGTCAGGATGAGGTCGTGTTTCATGACGGCTTTCTTGTTGTGGATTGAACATTCCCGTTTCACGGCAATCCGCTACGGGGCGGGGCCTCCAGCCCCGGGACGCACTTTACCCTGCAAAACCGGTCAGTGGATGACCAGTGTTTCCGGGTAGGCCTTGACGCCCTTGACCAGCGTGCGCGGCGCATTGCGGCGCAGGTGACCGAGGTCGGTCGACTTGGCGGCAGCGATGATGTGCACCTCGTTCTTTTTCATTTCTTCGAGGTAAAGGTTGTTGCCGTCGAAATGAACCTCGGCGTAACGATAGGCCTGGTGCAGCTTTTCATTGAGGCGTTTCATCGCGTTGACGTAAAACGCC
>JBIIZE010000408.1:0-2686 GCA_044346435.1 Burkholderiales bacterium | reverse complement strand
GCGCGTAACCCACAGATTAATTTGACTTTTTTCACATTTATAATTTTCCACTAGATGTCAGTCCGTTGGTGGGTTTTCCCACTATTACTTGTGTTTTTGCTTGCCGCGGCAGGCATTTTGGTCGTCGGATTCGCGGCAGCGTTGATCTATCCAACGCTACCGACACTTGAAGTCTTGACCGATTATCGGCCAAAAATCCCGCTCCGGGTCTACAGCGCAGACGGCAAACTGATCGGCGAATTCGGTGAAGAGCGCCGTGCGGTGGTCAAATTGGAACAGGTGCCAAAGACCCTGATCAATGCCATCGTCGCAGCAGAAGACGAGCGTTTTTTTCAACACGGCGGCGTGGATTACCTGGGTGTGGCGCGGGCCGCACTGTCCAATTTCACCTCCGGCGGCGTCAAGCAGGGTGCCTCGACAATCACCATGCAGGTGGCGCGCAATTTTTTCCTCTCCAAGGAAAAAACGCTGACCCGCAAATTCAACGAAATGCTGCTGGCGTTCAAGATTGAATCCAGTCTGAGCAAGCAGCAGATCATTGAGCTTTATATCAACCAGATCTATCTGGGTCAGCGAGCCTATGGTTTTGCAGCCGCTGCGCAGATTTATTACGGTCGTCCTTTGGCCGAACTGTCGGTTGCCCAGCAGGCCATGCTCGCCGGACTGCCCAAGGCGCCTTCCCGCTTTAATCCGATCGCGAATCCATCACGCGCCAAGTTGCGGCAGCAGTATGTGTTGCGCAGGATGCGGGAACTCGGAATGCTGACCCCTGAACAGTTGGCCAATGCCGATAAAGAGCCGCTGACGACAAGGCAGTCGGTGAATGAATTTCAAATACATGCCGACTATTTCGCCGAAATGGTACGGGCTCAGATGTTTGAACGGTATGGGGAGAATGCCTATACCCATGGTTTCAGGGTGCATACGACCCTGCTGTCAGAGCATCAGCGCGCCGCCTACTATGCGCTGCGCAAGGGGGTGCTGGATTACGACCGCCGACATGGCTATCGCGGTCCGGAAGCCTATGTTGAGCTTGCCGGGGAACTGACAAACGAAAAGCTGGAAGATGCGCTGCAGGACGCCCCGGACAGCGACGATATGTATCCAGCTCTCGTACTGGAAGCCAATCCAAAGCTGGTGAGGGTTTACCGCTCCGGCGGGGAGCGCATCGCCATCGTCGAGGACGGACTGAAGTTTGCGGCAAAAAACCTCGGTGACAATGTACCGGCCACCCAGCGCATCCGCCGCGGCGCCATTATTCGCATCACCAAGGATGAAAAAGGCCGCTGGCAGATTGCCCAGTTGCCCCAGGTCGAATCCGCGCTGGTGTCGGCCGACCCCCGGACTGGTGCGGTTCGCGCTTTGATCGGCGGGTTTGATTTCAACCGCAACCAGTACAACCATGTGACCCAGGCCTTGCGCCAGCCCGGTTCAAGTTTCAAGCCGTTTATTTATTCAGCAGCTTTGGAAAAAGGATTTACGGCTGCAACCGTGATCAATGATGCGCCGCTGACCTTTACCGCGGCACAGACCGGCTCTGAGCCGTGGGAGCCGAAAAACTACGACGGCAAATTTGAAGGCCCGATGCGTCTGCGCACGGCGCTGGCCAAATCAAAAAACCTGGTTTCCGTTCGTATCCTGCAGGCGATTACGCCGCAGTATGCCCAGGATTACATCTCGCGCTTCGGTTTTGATCCCAAACTCCATCCGCCTTATCTGACCATGGCGCTGGGCGCGGGGAATGTGACGCCGATGCAGATGCTCGGCGCTTATTCGGCCTTCGCCAACGGCGGTTACAAAGTTGCGCCTTACTTTATTGACCGGGTCGAAGATGACAAGGGCAAGGTGCTGCTGGCCAATCAACCGGTTGTTGCCGGGGAATCTGCCGAACGTGTCATTGATTCGCGCAATGCCTTCATCATGTCGAGCCTGATGCGTGATGTCGTGCGCATGGGAACGGCCACCAGGGCCATGCGCCTGAAACGCAATGATCTGGCGGGCAAGACCGGCACTACCAACGAATTTGTCGATGCCTGGTTTGCCGGCTTCCAGCCGACGCTGGTGGCTATCGCGTGGATGGGATTTGACCAGCCGAAGACGCTCGGACGTAACGAGACCGGTGGTAGCGCCGCACTGCCGATCTGGATCGATTACATGAGCGTTGCGCTGAAAAACGTACCGGAAGAGGCTTTTACCCCGCCGCCAGGCGTCATTGTCATGTCGGTCAATGCCGAAACGGGCCTGCGCGCGCCCGAAGGCGCCGGCATCAGCGATTATTTCTACCAGGAATTTCCAGCGCCCTCGAACGACGGCGCTGCCGGTGGCGAAAAACTGCCGGATGACGCGAGAAACCAGCTGTTCTAGACGGAGCACGCAGGCTGTAATAGGGCGGCTTGACGATCGCGACGGATTTGCTGAAGCTCTCACTATCATCTCAGTTCGCGGCAGCTCCTGTCTGCCGCAGAGCGATGCGGCAAGGAGCATGGAATGTCGAGAGAGCGGAGCCGTGACGATGCGCGCAGCGCCATCGCGGTACAGGCAGCGCGCCTGATGGCCCAGGATGGCATCGAGGATTACGCCATGGCCAAACGCAAGGCCGCCCGGCAGTTGGGCATGCACGATACGCGCAGCCTTCCCAACAATGCCGAAATTGATGCCGCGCTGCGTGAATACCAGATCATTTACC
>JBIIZE010000019.1:0-13064 GCA_044346435.1 Burkholderiales bacterium | reverse complement strand
AGCCGGATGACCAGCGCCAGCGCACGCAGATGTTGCGTGAGCAGGCGGCCGAGATCATGCGCGAACTCGTCGAGTTCAATCCGCACCTGACCGGATCGGTGCTCTCGGGGATCGCCGGCCCTTACGCCACAATCCATCTGCAGCTTTATACCGACAACGTCAAAGCCGTCGAACTGTTTCTGCTGGGCCGCGGAGAGTCTTATCGCACCGGCCAGAGCCGGCTTTATGCCGGTGGCGAACTGCGCACGCTGCCCGTGTTCACGATTGAGGACGAAGGCACGGAAATCGAAATGACCGTGCTGGAAACCCGCGATCTGCGGTCGCCGGTGCGTGCGACGGCGGAAGGCCGTGTGATCGAGCGTGCGAAGTTGCCTGCGGTCGAGGCTTTGCTCGACGCCTAGCCGTGGCGTTCAGCCGCGGTCTTCAGCAAGCCAGCGCGCCGCATCCAGCGCGAAATAAGTGAGAATGCCGTCGGCGCCGGCGCGCTTGAACGCGAGCAGTGCTTCCATCGCACATTTTTTTTCATCCAGCCAGCCGTTGCCTGCAGCCGCTTTCAGCATCGCATACTCGCCGCTGACCTGATACACATAGGTCGGCGCCTTGTATTCGTCTTTGACGCGGCGGACGATATCCAGATAGGGCATTCCCGGTTTGACCATCACCATGTCGGCCCCCTCCTGCAGATCAAGGCCGACTTCCCATAGCGCTTCATCACTGTTCGCGGGATCCATCTGGTAGTTGCGCTTGTCGCTTTTGCCGAGCTGCTTGCCGGAGCCGACGGCGTCGCGGAACGGGCCGTAAAACCCCGAGGCGTATTTGGCGGAATACGCCATGATTCTCGTGTGGATGTATTTTTTTGCGTCCAGCGCCGTACGGATGGCGCCGATACGCCCGTCCATCATGTCGGAAGGCGCAACAATGTCGACGCCCGCCGCCGCGCAGACCAGAGACTGTTTTTGCAGCAAGGTGATGGTTTCATCGTTCAGCACATAACCCGCTGCATTGATGACACCGTCCTGGCCGTGCGTGGTGTAGGGGTCCAGCGCGACGTCGGTGATTACACCCAGCTCCGGCAGTCGCTTTTTCAATGCGGCGACCGCGCGCGGCACCAGGCCTTTGGGGTTTGCAGCTTCCCGGCCGTCGGCGGTTTTGAGCGAACGTTCAATGGCAGGAAACAGCGCGATCGCCGGGATGCCGGCGCGCAGCGCGGCTTCGGCATGACGCAGCAGTTGATCAACGGTATGGCGATTGACGCCCGGCATTGAATCCACGGGCACGGTGCGGTTTTTCCCGTCGATGATGAACACCGGATAGATCAGATCATCCGTCGTGAGGCGGTTTTCACGCATCAGGCGACGGGAAAATTCATCCTTGCGCATGCGGCGCATGCGCACCGCGGGAAATCGGCCTAGTGGCAACATGGGGCTAACACCTTGGTAATACAGAAGTTTTTTTCGAGTCTGCTGAAGCGGGAACTATTCATGATTATAGTCGTCTGATATTGCAGATGGCTTCGGCTGTCGCCCGTTTCTCCTCCCTGAGCGGGCGCCTTAATGCTAGTTAAGGCTCTTCGCCCCCGGTTTACTCCCCTTTACCGGGGGCTTTTTATTTTTTCAACCAGCGCGCAACCACGGCCTGGGCCTGTTTGACACCGGTCTTGTTGGCGCCGGAAAAAATCTGCGCGCTGGCTTCGCCGGGATACTGCTTGAGTTCTTCTTCGGTCCGCTGCAACACGACCGTGGATTCCTGACGTGTGAGCTTGTCCGACTTGGTCAGCAGGATGTGCACCGCCTTGCCGGTGGGTGCCAGCCAATCCAGCATCTGCCAGTCCAGAGGTTTTAAGCCGTGCCGAGCATCAACCACAATAACCAATAAAATCAATGCATTACGATTAGTAATGTAAGTGCTTATTAACGCGTCCCAACGCTCCTGCTCCGGCTTCGGCACTTTGGCATAACCATAACCGGGCAGATCAACCAGCGAACAATGATTCCCCATGTCGAAAAAATTGATGGCTTGGGTGCGCCCCGGGGTTTTACTGACAAAGGCCAGCTTGCGACGGTTGGCCAGCGCGTTGATGGCTGTGGATTTGCCGGCGTTGGAGCGACCGGCAAAGGCGACTTCCGCCCCCACATCCGGCGGCATGTCGGCGATCTGGTGGACGGCGTAACGAAACTCGAGTTGTGAGAACAGGGACAAGCGGTTTTCCTCATGGCCTTGGGGAGGCGGCCGGGCAAAATGCTATAGAATACAAGCCTTTTCTTCCGACCGTGGGATTAAGGAGTACGCAATGGATCACCGCCGCATCAATCGCCAACTGAAAAACTTGCGGTTCTGGACCGCAGTGGCAGTGGCGCTCGTCGCGCCGGCCGCCTTGGCGCAAGGCGTCATCAAGGGTGATCCGGCCAAAGCCCAGCCCATCGTGAACCAGGTTTGCATGGCCTGCCATGCAGCGGACGGCAACAGCGCGATTCCAGCCAACCCCAGCCTGGCTGGCCAACATCCCGAATACACCTACAAGCAGCTGCGCAACTTCAAGTCGCAGGGCGGCAAACCCGCGGAACGTAACAACGGCGTCATGGCGGGCATGGTGGCAAACCTGTCGGATGACGACATGAAGAATCTGGCAGCGTATTTTGCTTCACAAAAACCGAAATCGCTTGCAGCCCGTGACGCGGCCCTGGCCAAACAGGGTGAAGCCATTTACCGCGGGGGCATCCAGGCCAAGGGTGTTGCTGCCTGCGCCTCCTGCCACGCACCGAACGGCGCCGGCATGCCGGCGCAGTTTCCCCGGGTCGCCGGCCAGCACGCCGAATACACCGCTGCCCAGCTGACGGCATTCCGCGCCGGCCAGCGCGCCAATGATCCCGCGCAGATGATGCGAATGATCGCAGCCAAAATGAGCGATCAGGAGATCAAGGCCGTATCCGAATACATCGCGGGTTTGCGCTGAAACTTTAGCTACCTTTGCGCTGACCAAGGGAGACTGCCGCAGTCTCCCTTTTTTGTCGCTAATCCATGGCCCAGCACTCTCCCGCCCGCGCCTTCTACGACCTCCTGTCGTCGATGCGCTTTGCCGTCAGCCTGCTGACGATATTGGCCATTGCCTCGGTTGTCGGCACCGTACTCAAGCAGGCGGAACCGTACGCCAACTATATTTCACAGTTCGGGCCCTTCTGGTTTCCGGTGTTCGAGACGCTGGGTCTTTACGACGTTTATCACGCAGCATGGTTTCTGGCGATCCTCAGTTTTCTGGTGCTGTCGACCACGCTGTGCATTTTCCGGAACGGACCGGCGATGCTGCGCGAAATGCGCAATTTCCGCGAGCAGGCGACCGAACGTTCTTTGCAGCATATCCATCATCGCGCTGAATATGACTTTTCCGCGGCACCCGCAACAGTCATCGAAAGCGTGACGCAGTATCTGCATGTCCAGGGCTTCCGGTTCCGGTCGGTGGCCCGTGGTGAATCCGGCACCGATACCCTTATCGCCGCCAAAGCCGGCAGTTATCACCGCCTAGGTTATCTGCTGGCGCATTGCGGCATCGTCGTGATCTGCATCGGCGGGTTGTTGGACGGCAATATTCCGCTGAAGCTGCTGCAACTCACCGGACAGAAAGTGGTAGAGACCCGCGATATTCCGCAAAGCAAAGTGCCTCCGGAAAGCCGTCTTTCGCCATCCAACCTGTCGTTCCGGGGCAACGTCAATATTCCGGAAGGCAGCAGTGCCAGCGTCATATTCATGAACATGGCCGACGGCTATTTTGTCCAGGACCTTCCGTTCACGATCGCGCTGGACAAGTTTCATATCGAGCATTATTCGACCGGACAGCCCAAGGATTTCGCCAGCGATATCGTGGTCATCGACCGTGAAACCGGTGAACGCTTCGAACGCACGGTGCGTGTCAACTACCCTTTCATTTACAAGGGAGTCGCCATTTACCAGGCCAGTTTCGCCGACGGCGGAACACGCATGCAGCTCAAAGGGTGGCCGCTGCTGTCGCCACGCGCGGCGCCTTTTGATGTCGCAGGCGCAGTCAACAAATCGACCAGCATCAAAAGCGGCGACACGGAAATCCGTCTCGAGCTTTCTGATTTCCGGCCGTTCAACATCGAAGATCTTGCTGCCAACGACGCCGCAGGTTCACGAGTCGAAACTGCCAGCGTATCGAAAAAAATCATTGATCAGCTGGGTTCTGCGGCAGCAGATCATTCGAAAAAGGATTTGCGCAATGTCGGACCGAGTTTCCAGTACCGGTTGCGCGACGCCCAGGGTCAGGCCCGCGAGTTCAGCAATTACATGCTGCCACTGCAACTGGAGGGCGCCTGGTATCTGCTGACGGGGGTACGCGCGACGCCCAATGAGGGTTTCCGCTATATGCGGTTGCCGCTCGATGCCGAGGGTCGCGTCGACAGTCATATGCAGCTGCGGGCATTGTTGCTGGACGAGCGGCAGTGGCCTGAAATCACCCGCCGCTTTGCGCGCAACGCGATTGCGGGATCAACGGCTTCGGCACAGATGCGCGGGCGCCTTACGGAAAGTGCCGAACGCGTTTTGCAGCTGTTTGCGGTGCGTGGACTGGATTCCGTGGTGCAGTTTCTGGAAAAGGGCATTCCGGCGGCGGATCGTGAAAAGGCAGCCGATGCCTACATCAAGGTTCTGGAAGGGGTTGCGCTGGAGGCGCTGCAACTGTCGCGCGAGCGGGCGAAGTTGCCGCCGGCACCGTTTGATGAGCAGACATTGCGATTGGTGCGCGACAGCCTGATCTCGATCAGCGACAGCTTTTTCTACGGTGCGCCGGTTTATCTGCAACTCCTGCAGTATGAAGAGGTCAAGGCGTCGGGGCTGCAGCTGACCCGGTCCCCCGGCAAGAATATTGTGTATGGTGGATCGCTGCTGTTGGTGCTCGGTGTGTTCGCGATGCTGTATATCCGTGAACGCCGCCTGTGGGTGCTGGTCAAACCGGCTCAGGGTCGCGTCCTGGTGGCGATGGCGACCAACCGGCAGACCCTGGAAAACGAACGAGAATTTGAACGTCACAAGGCGGCCCTTGCGGACGCCGTGAAAGGCTGATCATGGAACTGACCCGGAATTTTCCGCAATCACAATCCTGGCTTCGCCGGCTTTCCTGGATGGACTGGTTGTATGCGGTGGCCCTTGTGCTTGGCGCTGTTTATGCACTCAGGCTGTACGGCGACTACATGGACGTTTACGAAAAAGCCATTCTCGCGGGAACGGCACTCACCATGGCCGGACTGGGCTGGCACTGGAAAGCCGTGCGGGTGCTGATGGCCGTGATCATTGGCGTCAGTCTCTGGAGCATTTCGCTGTATCAGGGGGATCTTGCGCGTGCCGATCAGGCCTTCCTGCTCAAATACCTGATCTCCAGCCAGACCGCGATCATGTGGATGTGTTTTCTGTTTGCGATGGCCGGCGTCGCCTATTGGGCCGGATTGCTGGCACGCTCTGACGGCGTGACGCAGGCCGCAACCGGATTGACCTGGAGCGCCACCGCAATGGGCCTGATCGGCCTGCTGGTGCGTTGGTACGAGTCCTATCTCGTCGGTGTCGACGTCGGCCACATCCCGATCAGCAATCTTTACGAAGTGTTCGTGCTGTTCTGCATTATTACCGCGCTGCTTTATCTCTATTACGAAGGCCGTTATGCCACACGCAAGCTCGGCGCCTTTGTGCTGATGATCATTCTTGCCGCGGTGGCTTTTATCCTCTGGTACACCTTTGACCGCGGCGCCCATGAAATCCAGCCCCTGGTGCCGGCATTACAGTCCTGGTGGATGAAAATTCACGTCCCTGCCAACTTTGTCGGTTACGGGGCTTTCTCGATTGCCGCGATGATTGGTATTGCCTATCTGCTGGCGCAAAAAGGTGTGCTGACCCGCCTGCTGCCGCCGGCCGAAGTGATGGATGACGTGATGTACAAGGCGATCGCCATCGGTTTCGCGTTTTTCACGATTGCCACCATTCTCGGTGCGATGTGGGCCGCTGAAGCCTGGGGCGGTTACTGGTCATGGGATCCGAAGGAAACCTGGGCACTGATCGTCTGGCTGAATTACGCGGCATGGCTGCACATGCGCCTGATCAAAGGCCTGCGCGGCCCGGTGCTGGCGTGGTGGGCGATCATCGGTCTTCTGGTAACGACCTTTGCCTTTATTGGCGTCAACATGTTCCTGTCCGGTCTGCATTCCTACGGCACGCTCTAAGCCGCAGGTCTTTTCAGGGACTGACCGGGGTCGGCGCGGGTAGAGGTAATCCCCGCGCGGCCGCAACCCGTCGCAGCCGGTCGGGATAATCCGAGATGATGCCGTCGACGCCGAGATCGATCATCCGTACCATGTCCAGCTCTTCGTTGACGGTCCACACCACCACTTTCAGGCCGAGTTGTTGCGCATCGCGCACCGCCGCTGCAGTCACGTCGCCAAAATAAGGCGACCAAATCGCGCCACCTGCCGCCTGCACCAGTTTTGGCAGTGAGCCGCCGAACCGGCTGACATGTTTTCCCGCGGTCCATGGTGATGATGCAGCGCCTGCGTGAATGTTGTCCTGCCAGGCTTGCTGAACGGATAGATAGACCGTGGCGATCTGCGGTGCTTCCTGTTGCACAGCCTGCAGCGTGCGCCAGTCGAAGGACTGGATGGTGACCCGGGATTCAAGCTTTTCGGCGCGTATCAGCGCAATCAGCGTGCGTGCGAAATCCGCCGGAGGCAGCGTGCGTTGCGGATGATCCGGAGAAATCTTGGTTTCGATGTTGAAGCGCACTTGATCATTGCCGGCACGCCGGGCAAGTGCGAATACATCGGTCAGGCGCGGTATACGCGTGCCGTCGACGGCCTGTTGTTGCGCAAAACGCTGCGCATAGTTTGTGCCGGGGCGGATGCGGCCGACGTCATAGTGCTGGAGTTCGGCAATGCTGAGAGTATGAATCGCGAGGTCGTCGCGTTCCAGCCATTGCCCGTCCGGACCACGGGTGATATCGGGATTCAGCGTTGCGTCGTGGCTGACCATGACCACACCGTCCCGCGTCACGGCGACATCAAGCTCCAGAGTCGTGATGCCGAGGGTCAGTGCGTAAGCGAATGCCGGCAATGTGTTTTCCGGCAACAGTCCGCGGGCGCCGCGATGTCCCTGCAGATCGAGCCCCGATGCTGCACCGGCAATCATCAGCAGAACGGCTGCGATGAAAAGGCGGCGCATGCGGCACGCATGTTACTCGCCGGCGGCGAGAAAAGAGGTCAGGCGCCAGCCGTTTTCGCTTTTGCGGAAACAGGCCAGATGTTCAATGGGGCTGCGGATATGTTCTTCAGGAATATAACCATCACGGTCCTGCACCCGGATCCGCACCCATTTCTGTTTGCTGTCAGGTTCCTTGTCGTCGACTTCCCAGTCCGCAACCCGCACGATGACATGGCCCAGTGTGCCCTGCACGGACGCGCTGCCTGAGGGGGCACTGCGAACCTCGGTCTGTCGGGCCGTGATGGCACCATGGCCATGGGGGTCAAGATCCTTGGGCCATTGCGGCAATACATACGGTGCACAAAGGCTGCGCGGCATGTGATCGTGCCGGTACCAGGCGGCGGCGAGTTGCAGCGCCCGCGGCAGTTCGCGCCACAAGGGGCTTTGTTCGGCATCGGGTTCCCACTGCCTGTTGAATTCTTCAAGGCCGCGCGGCTGTTCCAGTCCGTTACGCACATTGCGGTCAACGATGCCGAGTACGAATTTGCGGTCGCGCTGCTGAATCGCCGTCAGCAGCCGGTCACGGAAGCGAATCCAGGAGACATCACCCGCGGCTTCATCGCGGGGCACGAACACGGGTTCTGCCCCGGGTGTTGCTGCACCCGCCACGTGGGTCAGTGCAAGCAACACGACAAAACCGGCATGAATCAACGGACTTTTCATCAGCGACAAAGTTATCGGGTGGGGGATTTCAGAGTCCCGGGATCCCGGAACAGCGGAGCCGTATCTTAAGCGGCGGGCATGGGCCGCACAACCCGGACCTCAGGCGGCGGATTGTGCGGTTGTGGCCTGTGTACGCAGCAAGTCCACAGCGGCATCACGCGAATCAATGACGCGCTGGCGGGCGATTCGTTCAGCTGCATCCCCGTCACCGTCGCGGATGGCCTGCAGCAATCCCTGCCAATGGCGGACGGATTGCCTGCGGCGGTCTGCCGATGACAGTCCCAGCCGGGTGTAGCGCACGGTCTGTACTGCCAGTGAACCGAGGATTGTTTGCAGGCGCCGGTTACCGGCGGCTTGTGTCAGCAGCCGGTTCAGCCGGGTAACGGTTTCGATGTATTCATCGCCATTCCCGGGCAGTTCGGCGGCCGCCATCAGGTGTGTGATGTCTTCTTCAATCAGCGGCAACAGCGCATCCCGTTGCGGGCTTTCCGCGATCAAGCGGTCACGCAGTCCGTTAAGCATGGCGCGGATATCGAATATTTCGTTGACCTCTTCAATGGTCGGATTGGTGACTTGGGCACCGCGCCGCGCAAGGATGATGACCAGCCCTTCTTTTTCCAGCAGCCGCAGCGCTTCCCGTACCGGGCCGCGGCTGACTTCAAATTCTGCCGCCACCGCCTGTTCCATGATGCGCTGTCCCGGCGCATAGGCGCCGGAGATGATGCGCGAAGACAACTGTGCCGCAATCTGTTCGGGCAATGATTGCGTCAGCGGGGTGTCCATACGCCGTTGAGTCATTACGTCAGTGGACGCGGGATGGCCAAGGGTGGTCATGATGGATTCCAAGATACGGCCCCTTTGTATGATTGTCAACAATCTTCTTGACAACAATATAGGCCAAGACTAGCATTCCCTATTCAACAGACCGAACCTGAGGAGCACGACCATGGCCCGTATTGAAGTCAAATCCGAAATCACCGGCACCGTCTGGCAGCTCAAAGCCAAGCCCGGTGACAAGGTCGAAGGCGGCGATGTGCTGATCGTCATTGAGTCCATGAAAATGGAAATCCCCGTGATCACTGAAGACGGTGGCACGGTTAAAGAAATCCTGGTGAATGAGAAAGACCCGGTTTCCGAAGGCCAGGTTGTCGCCATCATCGAAGAGTAGGTCTTGAAGTAAGCGGACACTCAGTCATTGAGTGCGAGTGCACGCTTACACACAGGATCACTGATAACTATCTGTATTTAAAGAATAAAATAATTACCCTTTGGCATGAGCTGGCAGCCTGAAATCGACGAGCTTCAGCGGCGGCGCCAGTTGGCGGAAGCCTGTGGTGGTGCCGAGGCTGTAGCCAAACACCATGCCCAAGGCAAGCTGACGGTCCGGGAGCGGGTGGCTGCACTGGCCGATCCGGGCTCATTTCGTGAGGTCGGCAAACTGGCCGGTAAGGCGACTTATGACGCCGCAGGACAACTGAAGGGGTTCGAACCGGCGCCTTATGTCATGGGTCTCGGCCGCATCAACGGCCGGCCGGTTGCCATCGGCGGTGAGGATTACACCATCCGTGCCGGCACCGGTTTCGGCAGTGACCGCCGCAAAGGTGGGCAGGGCGGCTTCATCGAAGACCTCGCTTTTGAGTACCGGATTCCGCTGATCAACCTGATCGACGGGACCGGCGGTACCGTCAACACCGCCAAGCGCAAGGGTTATACCGTCGTTCCCGGCTACGGCCAGGACGGCATCGAGCGTTCGGTGGAACTGCTGGGTCAGGTGCCGGTGGTGTCGGCGGTAATGGGAACGACCGCCGGTGGGCCGTCGATGCGCGCGATCCTCGCCCACTGGTCGATCATGGTCAAAGGTACCGGACAGATTTTTGCGGCAGGTCCACCGGTGGTCGAACGGGCCTTCGGCGAAAAGTTGCACAAGGACGAGTTGGGTGGCACCAAGGTCGCGGTCGATACCGCAGGCACTATCGACAACGTCGCCGAAAACGAACAGGACTGTTTTGAACAGATCCGCCGCTTCCTGTCGTACATGCCGCAAAACGTATGGGAACTGCCGCCGGTTGATAACAACGGTGACCCTGTGGATCGCTGCGAAGACGCGCTGGCCAGCATCGTGCCGCGTTCCAACCGCCAGGCCTACAACATGAAAAAGCTGGTCGGCATGATTGTCGACCGCAATTCGTTTTTCGAAATCCAGCCGACCTTCGGCAAGGCCGTGATCACCGCGCTGGCGCGGATGAACGGCAAGGTCGTCGGCATCATCGCCAGCAATCCGATGGTCGGCGGCATCATGGACGTCAAGGCAGCGCGCAAGCAAGGCCACTTCGCCGAGCTCTGCGACATGTTCAACATCCCGATCATCCTGTTCGCCGACATTCCGGGGCTGATGGTCGGCCGCGAATCCGAAGCCGATGCCATCCTGCGCGAAGGCGTGCGCACGCGTTACATCCTCGGTCAGGTGAAAGTGCCGATGTTCACAGTGATCGTGCGCAAATGTTATGGCGTTGCCGGCGGCGGCTTTATTGATCGCGCCGGACTCAATTTCAAGATTGCCTGGCCGTCCGGTGAATGGGGTTCATTGCCCGTTGAAGGCGGCGTCAAAGCGGCCTACCGCCGTGAAATCGAAAGTGCGCCGGATCCGGCGGCACGCGAACGCGAAATCGAAGCCGAATTGAAACAGCTCGCTTCGCCGTTCCGCACTGCTGAAGCCTTTGCGATTGAAGACCTGATCGACCCGCGCGAAACCCGTCCCTATCTGTGTCAGTTCATCGATGCGATGCAGGGCCGGCTGGCCAGCCAGCTCGGTCCGAAGTATCGCGCCGGCGTCCGGCCTTGATTTATAACTAATTGTTTTTAATGGATATTTAATATGGCCTTCGAAGCATTGCTGCAGGAATACGAAGCCCGCCGCGCCAAAGCATTGGCCGGCGGCGGCGAAGAGAAATATGCGAAGCGCACCGCCAAAGGCATCTGGAATGCCCGCCAGCGCATCGATTACCTGATGGACAAAGGCTCGTTTATTGAATCGGGCCTGTTCGGATCTTCAGGTGTTTACGCGGAACAGGAAGACGAAACGCAGACCGACGGCAAACTCGCCGGCTTCGGCCGCATCGACGGCCGCGATGTCTGTCTGGTGGTCAACGACTTCACGGTGAAGGGCGCGTCGACCTCGGCGACCAACAGCAAAAAAATCGGCCACATGAAGCGCACCGCCACCGAACGTGGCATGCCGCTGGTGCTGATCGGTGAATCCACCGGCGCACGCCTGCCGGATGCGATGGGTTCGCGCGGGATGGGTCTGTTGCTCGGCAATGACAACACGCAGTTCCGACGCATGCGCGAAGTGCCGATGGCCGCTGCAGCCTTTGGGCCTTCCTTCGGTTCATCCACCTGGCTGATGTGCCAGTCCGATTTCGCGATCATGCACAAGAGCGCGATCATGGCCGTGTCGAGTCCCGGTCTGGTGTCGATGGCGCTGGGTGAAAAGGTTGCGGCCGAAGATCTTGGCGGCTGGCGCCTGCATGCGGAAACCACGGGCCTGATCGATCAGTTCGCCGACACCGAAGAAGAGGTGTTCGACCAGATCAAAAAATTCCTGTCGTACATGCCCAATCATCATCGCGAAGCACCAGCCGATGCGCCGGTGCCGGCGGGCTCCGGTGCCGACATGGCGAAAATATTCGACATCCTGCCCGAAAGCCGCACGCAGGTGTACGACATGAAGCGGGTGATCAAGTGCATCATCGACAAGGATTCGCTGCTGGAAATGAAACCGCGCTTCGGCAAAAGCGCGGTGACGGCGCTGGCCCGCCTCGGCGGTAAATCAGTGGGCATCATTGCCAATAACCCGCTGCATCGCGGCGGGGCGCTGGACGCCGACGCCTGTCGCAAGATCGTTGATTTCATCGTGATGTGCGACTCCTTCAACATCCCCTTCGTGATGCTGGTCGACACCCCGGGTTTCCAGATCGGCACCGAAGCCGAGCGCGCCGGCGCTCCGGGCAAGATCATGAACTTCATGAATGCGCTGACGCTGGTTACCGTGCCGCATATTTCGGTGATCGTGCGCAAGAGCTACGGCCGGGCCTATGTGTGCATGGGCGGCGGCCGCCACTCCGATGAAGTCGGGGCATGGCCTTCCGCAGAAGTCAGTTTCATGAGTCCGGAATTCGCCACCAAGATCGTGCACAACGTCGGCATCGGCGAGCCGGGTTTCGAGGAAGCGCTGGCCGATATCCGCAAGGGTGCCGATGTCTGGGGTCTCGCCGCGGTCTATGCCGCGCAGTCGGTGATCAAGCCGCAGGACACGCGCGATTACCTGATCCGCATGCTCGATGTCTACAAACTGCGCATGACCAAGGGCGTCGGGCAGCATCTGATGCGCAGCTGGCCGACCAGTTATTGATGACTTCGTGAAACGCGGAGCGCGCACCCAACACCCATTGGCGGCGCTCCCCGTTTCTTTTTTTATTCTGTTCCGGGAATCCGTATCTGATGTTTACTAAAGTACTGGTGGTCAACCGCGGCGCTGTCGCGGCCCGCGTGTTGCGTGCGCTAAATGCGATGAGTATCCCGTCGGTCGCGGTGTACTCCGAGGCTGACAACCATGCGCCCTATCTGGAAATGGCGAGCCAGACCTTCGCCATCGGCCCTGCGCCGGCTCGCGAGAGTTATCTCAATCAGGACACCATTATTGATGTGCTGAAACGCTGCGGCGCGGATGGTTTGCATCCGGGTTACGGTTTTCTGTCCGAAAACGCCGGCTTTGCGCAAAAGGTGATCGATGCCGGTGCGCAATTTATCGGCCCGTCGCCGAAGTGGATCGATGCGATGGGTCACAAGACCCGCGCCCGTGATCTCGCGGCCCAGTACGGCATGCCGATGTCGCAGGGTTCGGAAGTGCTGCCGGATGACAATGACGCGATCATCGCCGCCGCGCGCAAGATCGGTTTTCCGGTACTGGTGAAACCCGCTGGTGGCGGCGGTGGCATCGGCATGCTGCCGGCGAAAGACGAGGCGGAACTGCTGACCGCAGTCGAACGATCACGCTCGATGGCCAGCCGCGGTTTCGGCACCACCGAGGTTTATCTCGAAAAACTGATCGAACGGCCGCGCCACGTCGAATTCCAGATCCTCGGCGATCA
>JBIIZE010000428.1:0-2509 GCA_044346435.1 Burkholderiales bacterium | reverse complement strand
GATCAACATGGCGGCGCGATGCATCTGTTCGAGCGCGACTGCTCGACCCAGCGCCGCAACCAGAAAGTGATTGAAGAAGCGCCGGGCCCGCTGATCCCGCGTGACAAGGCCGTGGCTGTTGCCGACCAGATCGCCGGGATCATGCGCACCATGGGTTACGACAATATCGGCACCGTCGAAATGCTGCTTGGCGCCGACGGCTCGTTCAACTTCCTGGAAATGAACACCCGGCTGCAGGTGGAGCACGGCGTGACCGAAGAAGTCACCGGTGTCGATCTGGTGCGTGCGCAGATCCGTTCCGCTGCCGGCGAAAAACTCGGCGACATCCTGCCGGGCAAGGCTGAAATCAAGGGTCACGCCATTCAGGCGCGGGTCTATGCCGAAGATCCGAAAAACTTCTTCCCGTCACCCGGCAAGCTGACGGTGTTCCGTCCGCCGGAAGGCGATGGCATCCGCGTCGATACCGGTTATGCCGAAGGCCGCGACGTCACGCCGCATTACGATCCGATGATCGCCAAGGTCATCGTCCGCGCGGCGACCCGCGAAGCGGCGATCGACAAACTGGTCGAAGCGCTGGGCGGCTTCGATATCCAAGGGCTCAAACACAATATTCCGGCAGTCATCAACATCCTGCGCTCCGAACAATTCCGTTCGGGCCGCGTTCACACCGGCATCATCGGTGAAGTCACCGGCAAGAAGGTTTAAACGGCATGAATACAAAACAGGACAACCCGGTCGCGGCCGCCAAACGCGCCGGTCGTAATGCGCTCGATGAGAGTGCCGGCAAACAATTGCTGGCCACACATGGCGTCAAAGTGCCGCAGTCGCGTGTGGCGAAAGGCGTGGCGGATGTCGATGCGGTGATGAACGGCCTGCAGACGCCGGTGGTGGTCAAGGTGATGTCGCCGGACATCCTGCACAAGAGCGATGCCGGCGGCGTGAAAATCAATCTGCGCTCAGCCGCTGAAGTGAAAGCGGCGATCGAGGGCATGCTCAATGCACCGAAGATCAAGGGCGCACGCATCGAAGGTTTTCTGGTTGAGGAAATGGCACCGGCCGGTCATGAACTGGTGATCGGCGGTTTGCGCGATCCGCAGTTCGGTCCGTTGGTGATGGTCGGCTTGGGCGGCATCTTCGTCGAGATCCTCAAGGACGTGTCCTTCCGCCTGTGTCCGATCACCCGCATCGACGCCGAGGAAATGATTGCCGAGTTGAAGGGCGCGGCCATCCTGAAAGGCGCCCGGGGGACCAAACCGGCGTCGATGGACGCGATCATTGATGTGCTGCTGAAAGTGGGTGGAGAAAACGGTCTGCTGATGCAGCATACGGCCGACATCAGCGAAGCCGATATCAATCCGCTGATCGTGTCCGACACCGCAGCCGTCGCGGTCGATGCGCGCTTTATTCTGGGTTAAGACTATGAACATTATCGAAGAATTCACCCCCCTGTTTGCACCCAAGACGGTTGCAGTGATCGGCGCCTCAACCAAGGGCAATGCGCTACCCAATGTTTTTATCCGTCGTATCCGTGAGTTCGGTTTCAGCGGCGACATCTATCCGATTCATCCTGCTGCGGCCGAGATTGATGGTCTGACCGCTTACAAGACACTGGCGGATACCCCGAAGCCCGTGGATTACGCCTATATCGCCGTATCCGGTGCGCAGATTCCCGGCATGCTCGCGGCCGCAAAAGGTCATGTGCGTTTTGCGCAGGTTATTTCCAGCGGTTTCGGCGAAGTCGATGAAGGCAAGGATCTGCAAGCCGAGCTGGTCAGTGCCGCAAAAGCCGGCGGCATGCGTTTGCTGGGTCCGAACTGCCTGGGCATTTATACGCCGCGCGGCCGGGTGACCTTTGCCGAGATCGGGCCGAAGGAAGTCGGCCATGTCGGCATCGTGTCACAGAGCGGCGGCCTCGGCACCGACATCATCCGTCGCGGTCTCGCGCGCGGCCTGAAGTTCTCCGGGCTGGTTACCGTGGGCAACTGCGCCGATGTGACGCCCTCGGATCTGCTGGAGTTTTATCTGGCTGATCCGCAGACCAAGGTGATCGGCATGTACATCGAGACGGCAAAAGACGGCCGTCGCCTGTTCGACATCCTGCGCAACGCCAAGGCTTCGAAACCGGTGGTGATTCTGAAGGGCGGGCGCACGCAGCAGGGCCTTGCAGCTGCCGCCTCGCATACCGGATCGCTGGCCGGGGATGATCGCGTCTGGGTAGCGCTGGCGCGGCAGACCGGCTGCATGCTGGTCGATACTCTTGACCAGTTCGTCGACACGCTGCTGATATTCCAGTCGCTGACACCGCGTCCGCAACGGCCGACACAGAAGGTTGTGCTGTTCGGCAACGGCGGCGGCACCAGTGTGCTGGCGACGGATTATTACTCGCGACTTGGTCTCGACGTGACGCCGTTTGCACAGGAAGCCATCGACGCACTTGCGGAAATGAAGTTGCCGCCGGGCACGAGCATTACCAATCCCGCGGATTGCCCTGTCGGTACGCTGCAGCAGG
>JBIIZE010000191.1:0-4863 GCA_044346435.1 Burkholderiales bacterium | reverse complement strand
AAGGGCAGACGGCCTTCTTTTTCCATCTGGTACAGGCGGTGCACGCCGGTGGTGGTTTCTTCAGTGACGCCTTTGATGTTTTTCTCGATGTTCGAGTAAAAACCTGGCTTTTCTTTCAGCGTCTTGCGCATCGCGGCAAAGAGGACAACTTCTTCCTCGTTGGTCCCTTCCGGCGGCTGTGTCTTGTTGCGCTCGTGCTGCGCGCCCAGCGTCACCAGCAGCGTGGCGTCGCCGCCGTCATCGAGGATCATGTTCGGCGTGCCGCCGTCCGACCATTCCAGAATGCGATGGGTGTAATCCCAGTAGTCTTCCAGCGTTTCACCCTTGTAGGCGAACACGGGGATGCCGCGTGCGGCGATCGCAGCGGCAGCATGGTCCTGGGTCGAGAAAATATTGCACGAGGCCCAGCGGATGTCGGCGCCGAGATCGGCCAGCGTTTCGATCAGCACGGCGGTCTGGATGGTCATGTGCAGCGAACCGGCAATGCGCGCGCCCTTGAGCGGCTTCTTGCCCTTGTATTCTTCGCGAATTGCCATCAGGCCGGGCATTTCGGTCTCGGCAATGGCGATTTCCTTGCGGCCGAATTCGGCCTGCGACATATCGGCGACTTTGTAGTCGGCGGCTTTTGCATTCATTTCAGACTCCTGGATAGTTTGGCGGGCGCCGTTCCCAGCGTGCCGTCCGAGCCTGGCCGTGTTGTGGGTCTGGAAATTCAACCCACCCGGTCGCAGCGCCCCTCGGGAGCACGTTTCAATGACTACGTTTTCGGTGTTACAAAAAGCAAAGCGCCCGCACCGTTTCCGGTGCGAGCGCCGTTGATATCTTTGCTGAGCCTGGCCGGTGATGTGGCTTAAACCCCACCCGGTCGCAACGCTCCTCAGCGGGGCGGATTATACGCTTTTTATTTGATACCCGCGTCCGCCTTCAGTGCAGCAGCCTTGTCGGTGTGCTCCCAGGTGAATTCCGGTTCGTCGCGGCCGAAATGACCGTGAGCGGCGGTTTTCGTGTAAATCGGGCGCAGCAGGTCGAGCGACTGGATGATGCCTTTCGGACGCAGGTCGAAGTGTTTCTCGACCAGAGTCGCGATCTTGTCGTCACTGATCTTGCCGGTGCCGAAGGTGTCGACCAGCACGCTGACCGGGCGCGCCACGCCGATGGCGTAGGCGACCTGAATTTCGCACTTGGTGGCGAGGCCGGCGGCGACGATGTTTTTCGCGACATAACGCGCGGCGTAAGCGGCCGAACGATCCACTTTCGACGGATCCTTGCCCGAAAACGCACCGCCGCCATGGCGCGAGTAGCCGCCATAGGTGTCGACAATGATTTTGCGGCCGGTCAGACCGGTATCGCCCTGCGGGCCGCCGATGACGAAGCGGCCGGTCGGGTTGATCAGGAACTTGGTGTCCTTGGTGATCATGTTCTTCGGCAACACGGGTTTGCAGACCTGTTCGATGATTGCTTCCGAAAGTTCCTTGTGGCCGATGTCTTCACGGTGCTGGGTCGAGATCACCACGGTGTCGATGTGGTGCGGCTTGCCATCGACGTAGCGCACGGAGACCTGCGATTTCGCATCGGGGCGCGCCCACGGCAGACGGCCGTCGCGGCGCAGCTCGGCGTGACGCTCCATCAGGCGGTGCGAATAATAAATCGGCATCGGCATCAGTTGCGGGGTTTCATCACAGGCGAAACCGAACATCAGGCCCTGGTCGCCGGCGCCCTGATCAAGGTCCAGCCCTTTGCCTTCATCGACGCCCTGCGCGATGTCGGGCGACTGCTCGTCGTAGCACACCATGACGCCGCAGCTCTTGTAGTCAAAGCCGATTTCGGAATCGTCATAACCGATCTGTTTGATGATCTTTCGCGCAACCTTCGCGTAGTCGACACGGGCGGTGGTGGTGACCTGGCCGGCAAGCACCACAAGGCCGGTATGGGTCAGGGTTTCAGCGGCAACGCGGCCGTTTTTGTCCTGCGCGAGGATGGCGTCGAGCACCGCATCAGAAATCTGATCGGCGATTTTGTCGGGATGGCCTTCGGAAACGGATTCGGAAGTGAACAGGAAATTGCTCATGGCTTGTTTGTGATCGCAGGAAAGTTAATCAAGGCTGCGGCAAAAAGGCCGCAAGGGTCGGCAAAAAGGCCGTTAGAATAGCACATAACCCTCGATTTATTAACGGATTTCCCGGTCTGATGCCCCTGTTGTCCGCAATGATGCGCCTCGGTGCACGTATGCCCTTGGCCGCACTGCATTTTTTCGGTGCCGGTCTGGGCTGGCTGGTCTACGGACTGTCACCGACCTACCGCCGGCGCTGCCGCGAAAACCTGCGGGGCAGCGGGCTTTGTGCGGATAAAGCGGCGTTTCGCAGCACCCTGCATGGGACGGTCGCCGAGACCGGCAAAAGCATCACGGAATTGTCCCGGGTCTGGTTCGGCGACGATGACGAGATCGACCGCATCGTGCGCTGTGATGATTGGGGCGTGGTCGAAGAAGCCTTAAAGGGTGGCAAGGGGCTGATATTCCTGACCCCGCATCTGGGCTGTTTTGAAATTTCTGCTTTGTACGGTGCCCGTCGCCTGCCGCTGACCATTTTGTACCGTCCGCCTAAACGCGCCGGCCTTGAAGCTTTGATGCAGTCCGGCCGGCAGCGCGCGCAGGCGAAACTGGCGCCGGCCAATTTGACGGGGGTGCGCCTGCTGATCAAGGCGCTGCGTCGCGGCGAGGCGATCGGCATATTGCCCGACCAGGCGCCGGGCGTCGGCGAAGGCGAGTGGGCGGATTTTTTCCGGCGTCCCGCGTACACCATGACGCTGGTGTCGCGCTTGCAGGAATCGACCGGCGCCGCGGTGGTGATGGCTTTTGCCGAACGCCTGCCGCAAGGTGCGGGCTACCGGCTGCATCTGGAGCGGGTGTCCGCTGATCCGCTCAATCCTGCCGCACTCAATCGCGCCGTCGAGCGCATGATCGCCCGCTGTCCTGCGCAATACCTGTGGGGCTATAACCGTTACAAAGTACCGGCGGGCGCAGAGCCGCCGGCGACCGCCGCATGATGACGCGCATCGGACTCGGCCTGATCTGGTTGCTGCACTGGCTGCCGTTGATGTTGCTCGCACCGCTGGGCCGCGCCGCGGGGCTGCTGCTCTACGCATTGGCAGCTGAACGGCGGCGCGTGGTGCTGACCAATCTGCGTTTGTGCTTTCCCGAACTGGACGAACAGCAGCGCGTACAACTCGCGCGGGATCATTTTGCGGTGTTCACGCGCAGCCTGCTGGAGCACGGCATCCTGTGGTGGGGCAGTCGCGAACGCGTGCTCGACATGGTGCGCATCGAGGGACTCGAGCACTGGCACGCGGTGCGCAACCGGCCGGTGATCTGGCTGTCGCCGCATTTTGTCGGGCTCGACATGGGCGGCATCCGGCTGACTGCGGAATTCCCGCTGGTGTCGGTTTACAGCAAACAGAAAAATCCGGTCTTCGATGCCGTGTTGCTGCACGGTCGTACGCGTCTGGGTCCGACCGAACTGTATTCCCGGCAGGATGGTATCCGGCCGGTGGCAAAGGCGATTAAATCCGGGCTGCCGTTTTATTACCTGCCGGACATGGATTTCGGCGAGCGCGATTCCATTTTTGTGCCGTTTTTCGGCGTGCCTGCGGCCACGATCACCGGTCTTGCGCGGATTGCCGCGCTGACCGGTGCAGTGGTGGTTCCCGCAGTGACGACGCAGTTGCCGGGTGGGGCAGGTTATAGGCTGCGTTTTTATCCCGCCTGGGATAACTTTCCGGGCGGCGATCTCGCCGTGGATACGCGCCGCATGAATGCTTTTATTGAGGAAAGAGTTCGCGAAAGGCCGGAACAGTATTACTGGCTGCACAAGCGCTTCAAAACGCGCCCGCCGGGTGAGCAACGGTTTTACTGATGGCCGCCCTTATATAATCGCGACAACAACATGTTTACTAACCCGGACCAGCAGGCGCGCTGCGCGCTGCTGAAATCAATCAAGACCATCGCCGTGGTCGGCCTGTCGCCGAACGCCGCGCGGCCGAGCTACGGCGTGTCGAAGGCGATGCAGGAATTCGGCTTTCGCGTGATTCCCGTGCATCCCGCGGCGAAAGAAATCCTAGGCGAAAAGGTGTATTCGTCGCTGAAAGACATTCCGCATCCGGTTGATCTGGTCGATGTGTTCCGCAGCGCCGAATTCATCGACGGTGTTGTCGATGAATGTCTGGCCCTGGGCCTGAAGGCGATCTGGATTCAGGAAGGAATCGTCAATGAGCCGGCCGCGGCACGTGCGCTGGCCGGCGGCATGACCGTGGTGATGGACCGTTGCATCTATCGCGACTACCGGGATCAGTGCCGCTGACCGCGGCGCCGGACGGAACAAAACCGTGAAACTCCAATTCACCAAAATGCACGGCCTCGGCAACGACTTCGTTGTGCTCGATGCGACGGCGGCGCCGATTGTTCTGAATGCCGCGCAACTGCGTTTTATCGCCGACCGCCATTTTGGCGTCGGCTGCGATCAGCTGCTGATGGTCGAGCCGGCACGTTCGCCCGATACAGATTTTCACTACCGCATTTTCAACGCCGACGGCGGCGAAGTGGAGCAGTGCGGCAACGGCGCACGCTGTTTTGTGCGTTATGTGCATGAACACGGACTGACCCGCAAAAACGTGATCCGCGTCGGTACGCAGTGCGGCGTTATCGAACCCCGACTGGAAGCCGACGGGCAGGTCACGGTGAATATGGGTGTGCCGCAATTCGAGCCCGCACGCATTCCTTTTGATGCGCCGGCATCGGCGCCCTTATACGATCTGGATGTCGCCGGAAAGTCAATAAAAATCAATGCCTTATCGATGGGCAACCCGCAC
>JBIIZE010000232.1:0-4222 GCA_044346435.1 Burkholderiales bacterium | reverse complement strand
CGCACCCAGCGTGCCGAGGTGCAGGCTGTAACCGTCGGGCGTGGCATTGGCGGCCACTTCGGCGCCGATGGTGCCGTTGGCGCCGGCGCGGTTGTCGACCACGATCTGCTGCTTCAGCGCGTCGCCAAGTTTGGGGGCGAGGATGCGCGCGACCAGATCGGTGGCGCCGCCAGGCGGGAAGCCGACGATGATGCGTATGGGCCTCACCGGGTAGTCCTCTGCGGCGGCAAAGCCTGCACTGAATGCCATCCATGCGCCGCAAGCGGCAGCGCACAGGATCCGGGCTTTCGGGGTCTGCATCATCGGGTGCTCCTCAGATGGTATTGTTCGGGCCTGCTCGCTCCCGCGGCAGGCCTGTCCGGATTATACGAGTGACACGCAACGACTGCACAGGGCGGCCATCGCGGGGCCGGGCCCGTCATTAACGCATCAGACCGGGGTTTGGATGGCTACAACCGAAGGAAACAAGCTGCGCCTGCAAGCCATGCTCGGCGACTACGCCAATACACAGGCGCTGAAAACCGGCAGTGTCGCCTCGCAGCGACTGCTGTTTGATTTTGATGACGTCAAACTGCCGCAGACCGCCTTCAAAAAAGTGGTCCGCGGCGACTACGACGTCGCCGAACTGGCCATCGTGACCTATCTTCAGGCGCTGGCCCACGGCAAACCGGTATTGCTGCTTCCGACCGTGGTGATGGCCTTCCCGTCGCATCCCTGCCTGGCCTACAACAGCGCAAAAGGCGTTTTGCGGCCGTCCGACCTCGCCGGGAAGCGGATCGGCATCCGCTCGCATTCAGTCACCACGGTGACCTGGGTGCGCGGCATTCTGCAGAACGACTACGGTGTTGATCTTGACCGCATTCAATGGGTGGCTTTTGAAGACCCGCATGTGCCGGAATGCGTGGAGCCGCCCAACCTCATGCGCGCACCGGCCGGCAAGACGCTGACCGGCATGTTGCGTGCCGGCGAACTCGATGCCGGCGTGGTGATGGTGTCGGACCAGCAGGACGGATTGCTGAAGCCGGTGATTCCCGAACCTTCCATGGCCTTGCACCGCTGGCGCGTTGAGACGCAGGCGCGTCCGCTGAATCATGTGGTGGTGGTGCATCGCGACCTCTCGCGTGCACACCCCTGGATCGGCGATGAGGTCGTGCGCCTGCTGCAGCAGAGCGCGGCGCTGGTGCCGGAAATGCCCGGCGCCGATTCCATACAGTCAGGCATCGATGAGCTGCGCACGAGTCTTGACCTGATCATCCACTATGCGTACCAACAGGGATTGATTCCGCGGCGTTTTGCCGTGGACGAGTTGTTCAACATGTGAACAACTTCGGGTCGCAGGGTGAGCCGGGGCTTCCGCGCGGGTATAATTCGCGCACATTTTTGAACGTAGAAAGCCCTCTCATGTTGGATACATCCAAAACCTGGGACCTGCTGGTGGTCGGCGGCGGCAATGCGGCGCTGTGTGCGGCGCTGATGGCGCGCGAAGCCGGTTGCAGCGTCATGGTGCTCGAAGGCGCTCCCAAGGATTTTCGCGGCGGCAACAGCCGCCACACCCGCAACCTGCGCTGCATGCACGAAGAGCCGCAGGACATTCTCACCGGCACCTATCCGGAAGAGGAATACTGGCAGGATCTGCTTAAAGTCACCGGCGGCCTGACCACCGAAAAACTCGCACGCATCGTGCTGCATCACACCTCGTCGTGCCGGCCGTGGATGGTCAAACACGGCGTGCGGTTTCAGCCGCCGCTCGGCGGCACGCTGCACCTGTCGCGCACCAATGCGTTTTTCCTCGGCGGCGGCAAGGCGCTGATGAATGCCTATTACCACTCCGCGGAACAGCTCGGCATCGACATTCATTACGAAGCCCAGGTCACTGACCTCGAAATCGACGGTGACCAGTTCAAGTCGGCCACCTTCACCTACCAAGGCGCCACACATCAGGTGCGCGCCAAGGCGGTGGTCATCGCCTGTGGCGGTTTCCAGGCCAATCTGGAATGGCTGGAAGAAGCCTGGGGTCCTGCAGCCAAGAACTTCCTCGTGCGCGGCACGCCGTACAACCGCGGCGACATTCTCAAAGTGCTGCTGGCCAAGGGCGCCAAGCAGATCAGCGATCCGCTGCAGGGTCACTGCGTGGCGATCGATGCGCGTTCGCCGAAATACGACGGCGGCATCATCACCCGCGTGGATGCGGTATCGCTGGGCATCGTCGTCAACAAAAACGCGCAGCGCTTCTATGACGAGGGTGAGGATTTCTGGCCCAAGCGTTACGCGATCTGGGGCCGTCTCGTGGCCGGGCAGCCCGACCAGATCGGTTATTCGATTGTCGACGCCAAGGCCATGGGCAAATTCATGCCGCCGGTGTATCCGCCGATCCGTGCCAATTCACTGCGCGAACTCGCGACCAAGTTGGAGATCGATCCGGACGCGCTGGAAAAAACCGTGGCCGATTTTAATGCCGCGGTACGCCCCGGCACTTTTGATCACACCATCCAGGACGATTGCGTCACCGAAGGCCTGACGCCGCCGAAGACCCACTGGGCACTGAAACTCGATACCGCGCCGTATTTCGGCTATCCGCTGCGGCCGGGCATCACCTTCACTTATCTGGGCGTCACCGTTGACGACAAGTCGCGGATGATCCTGCAGGACGACAAGCCCTGCAAAAACGTATTTGCAGCAGGGGAAATCATGGCAGGCAATGTATTGGGCAAGGGGTACCTGGCGGGCATCGGCATGTCCATCGGCACCACGTTCGGACGCATCGCGGGCGAGGAGGCGGCAAAATATGTTCGCGGCTGAAGACAAACCGATGAGCCTCGATGAACTGATCGAGGATGCACAGCGTGTACTGCGCGTCTGCAACGCCTGCCGTTATTGCGAAGGGTATTGCGCGGTGTTCCCGGCGCTGGCGCGCCGTCTCGAATTCACCGAGAACGACGTACTGTATCTGGGCAACCTCTGCCACAACTGCGGCTCCTGCCTCTATGCCTGCCAGTTCGCGCCGCCGCATGAATTCCAGGTCAACTTCCCGCGCCTGATGGCGAAGGCGCGCGGCGAGACCTACCGGCGTTACGCCTGGCCGGGTTTCCTCGGCAAGCTGTATGACAACAACGCCGTGGCGGTCAGCCTGATCACCGCTTTCAGCATTGCCTTGCTGTTCTGGCTGGCCGGTGCGATCTCCAATCCGGAGCGCTTCTTTGCCGCGCACAGCGACGCGCAGGGTTCGTTCTATGCGCTGATGCCGCACAACCTGATGGCGGGCGTGTTTGGCGGCGTATCGCTGTTTGTAGCGTTCGCGCTGCTGATGGGCTTCATCCGCTTCTGGCCGTACATGGGCGAGGAACTGGCGGACTTCTTCAAGGCCGGCCCGCTGGCGGAAGGCGTGCATGACGCGTTGACGCTGAAAAACCTCGGTGGCGGCGTCGAGAACGAAGGCTGCACCTACCCGACCGAGCAGAAGTCGCTGGCGCGCCGCACCTTTCACCACTTCACCTTCTACGGTTTCATGCTGTGTTTTGCCGCGACCAGCGTGGCCACGGTTTATCACTATGTGCTGAACCAGCCTGCGCCGTATCCGGTGACCAGCCTTCCCGTACTGCTCGGTATCGTCGGCGGCATCGGACTGCTGATCGGACCGGCGGGGCTGCTGTATCTGAAGACGCAGCGCGATCCGGAACTGGTGGCGAAAGACCAGACCGGTATGGACGCAGGCTTCCTGGTGTTGTTGTTCATGATCAGCCTGACCGGTCTCGGCCTGCTGGCTTTCCGCGAACACGCATCGATGGGTACCTGGCTGGCCATTCACCTGGGCTTTGTGCTGGCGCTGTTCCTGACCATGCCCTACGGCAAGTTTGTGCACGGCCTGTACCGCCTGACCGCGCTGGTGCGTTACCACCTCGAGCGGCGGCGCCCGGTGCCGGGTATCGCCTCAGAATAAAATATATTAAAAACAAATACTTAACTAACTGACGCGCCTTGTGCGCGTCAGTTTTTTTGGGGGAGCATTGCGATGACGGGACTCCGGAAAATCGGGCTGCATCACGCCTGGATCATTCTCGCTGCAGCCTGCGTGCTCGGTGTGGTCAGCCGCGCGGATTCGGCATCCTTCGCCGTGCTGGTGGATCCGCTGGTCGAAAAATTCGACTGGAAACGCGGTGACATCGGCCTCGCTTATTCGCTGGCCTTCCTGTGCAGCATGCCCGCGATGCTGATATTCGGCTGG
>JBIIZE010000188.1:0-4897 GCA_044346435.1 Burkholderiales bacterium | reverse complement strand
GATGACCAGATAAGGCGATTTGCCGGTCAGCCGTTTGAGTTCTTCGGCGATACGTCGCGTAAGTTGACCGGTGTTGTAGTCCGGTGCGATGACAAAACGGCTGCCGACAGCGGTACGCTCCATGCAGCCCGGAACATTCTGGATTCCGCCGTGCGGGGCGGTGAGAATGACCGGCAGTTCGCCGTCGGCGACTTCGATCAGTTCATGCGCATGGGAACTACCGGATGCAAGTGCCGCTGCGAGCAGCAGGCTGATCAGGTGATTCATCAGCAGTCCTTCCGCGGGTTTCAGGATGTACTGCGGCCAGAAAAAATGCCGCGCAGAGCGCGGCATTTTTGCGGGGCCGTGAACAGTTACTTGGTTTCCTTGGCGCCGGAAATCTTGACCAGTTCGACGATGCGCTTGTGCTCGTCGCGCCGCCAGGCATCCAGCACCGCACGGTCGCCTGCGACCATGTCAATGCCGAGACTCTTGAGCCTGTCGCCGAAGGCCGGCTCGCGCAGCACCTTGACGATTTCTGTGCTCATGGCAGCCAGCACCGGCGCCGGGGTGCCGTTTCTGACGACGATGCTGTACCAGGCGTTCATCGCATAGCCCGGCACGACTTCGCCGATGGCGGGCACATCCGGGATCAGCGCGGCGCGTTTCGCGGTAGTCACGCCCAGCGGGCGCAGACGGCCGCCCTGGATGTGCGGCAGCGCAGCGGGCAGCACCGCGTAGGTCATTTGCACTTCGTTGGCGAGCGTATCGGTGATCGATTGGGGAACACCCTTGTACGGCACGTGCAGCATATTGGTGCCGGTGAGGTGGTTGAGCAATACGCCGGACAGGTGCTCGGACGCACCGGTGCCGGCGGAACCGTAACGCAGCTTGCCGGGCTGTTTTTTCGCGAGATCGATCAGTTCTTTCAGCGATTTCACCGGCAATTGGTTGTTGGACAGCAGCACAAAAGGCGTGACGCCGATCAGGGCAGCCGACTGGAAGTCGCGCTGCAGGTCGAACTTGATGTCGGCGAGGACCTGGGAGGCAACGAACAACTGCGAGGTCAGCATCATCCAGGTGTAGCCGTCGGCGGCTGAACCCAGCGTCAGGTCGGCGCTGATCGCACCGGCGGCGCCGGGACGGGCATCAACCACCACCCGCTGTTTCCAGGAGTCATAGAGCCGCTCGGCGAGCTGGCGGCTGATGATGTCGGGGCCGGAGCCGGTGGCGCTGCCGATGATCAGCCGTATGGGTTTTTCCGGATACTTGTTGTCCGCGGCATGGGCCGGCGCTGCAAGCAGTGCCGGCATGGCGAGGGCAGCCAGCAGGGTCAGGATACGCATTAAAAAATCCTCCTCAGGTTTGTCTAAGTATTGGTGATTGTGTCTTGCCAGCCCTGAATGATGGTGAAATTCGCGGCGCAGGGCAACCGCCATCTGCGCTCCCGGCTTTGTCAGGTTTTGTGGTGCTGGAACAGCGGATAGTAGTCGCGATCCGCAGTGAACAGGTGGCGGGCGACGACGTCATTGGCAAGAAAATCGATCAGCGCGCCGAAACTGGCCGAGCCGCTGCTGATGGCGGCGTCGCGCAGTTCGCCTGTTTTGCGCAGCAGGCGGTTGTGGGCATTGCGGTGTTCTTCGAGACGGACGTAACCGCGTTCGGCGAGTATTGCCTCTTCACGCCTGAAGTGTTCCTCAAGGTGTTTGATCAGTGCGCCCAGCGCGGTATCGATTGCAGCCATGTCCTGCTCGGTGCCGGGTAGCGCGGCCTGGATCAGCTTGTTTGCCAGCTCGAACATTTCCTCGTGCTCGGTATCGATGCTGGATTCGCCGCAGGCGTAGCTGTCGCGCCAGACCAGGCGTAGCGCAGCGAGACCGCCTTCTGCCACCCATTTGTCGGAATCGCCGAGGCTGTCCACAACAATGCGGTTGCGCCCGTCATTTTTGGCGGTGAACAAGGCGGCGTCTAGACGTTTGAACCAGGCATCGGCGGTTTCGTCGCCAGTGCGTTCGGCCACGCCGATGCTGACCGTCAGCGGACCGACGCCGGTGAAGCGGTGGCCGGTGACGCGTGCGCGCAGATGTTCGGCCAGGGTTTCGGCATCGCGGTAACCGGTGGACACTGCAAGCACGACAAATTCCTCGCCGCCCCAGCGAAACAGCAGATCGGCGGAACGGATCTTTTGCTGGATCAGGGCGACCACTTCGCGCAGCACCGTGTCGCCGGCCTGATGACCGAAGGTGTCGTTGACGTCCTTGAAGTGGTCGATGTCGATCAGTAATGCCGAAAGCGGCTGGCGGAAACGGATGCTGCGCGCCATTTCCGACGAGACGACGCGTACGAGGTGCGCGCGGTTCCATGCGCCGGTGAGGTAGTCGGTTGCGCTGACTTTTTCCAGGTCGGCAATACGCTTGCGCAGTTGATTGAGTTCGACATCGTGCATGACCTGCTCGGATTCGCCGAACACCAGCATTTTGCCCTGCGGCACCGGCATGGACTGCGCGTAGAGTTCAACCGTCTTTCCTTCGCGGGAAAGCAGGTTGACCGGCTGCCAGCCCAATCCCGGCGTGCTGAGCAGATTGCGCAACTGGGGGGAAGCGATGCATTGATGATCGAAATAGCTGCTGAAGCGGGTGTTGAACTGCTTCTGGCCGGACTCATGAATCAATGCCAGCGGCAACGGGAATTGCATGAAGATTTCCCGGGCTTCAGGTCCAAGCAGGCGCTGGATGTCGACTTCAGTCATGAGTTTTTTATTGGCGGCTTTTGAGCATTTTACCGTCACTGAGCCACGACATCTTATGGCAGGCGGTATGAATATGCAGCAGGTCAAAAAGACGCCGCGCAGGGCGCGGCGTCGTGGTTCACAGAGTGTTGCGGGATTACATGCGTTCGAACACGGCGGCGATGCCCTGGCCGCCGCCGATGCACATGGTGACGAGGGCGTAACGGCCGCCGGTGCGTTGCAGTTCGTACAGGGCCTTTACGGTGAGCAGCGCGCCGGTGGCGCCGATCGGATGGCCGAGACCTACCGCGCCGCCGTTCGGGTTGGTTTTCTTCGGGTCGAATTTGAGGTCACAGGAGACGGCGAGTGCCTGCACCGCAAACGCTTCATTGGATTCGATGACGTCCATGTCTTCGACCTTCAGCCCGGCGCGTTTCAACGCGTTCTGCACGGCGGGCACGGGGCCGATACCCATGATTTTCGGATCAACACCGGCCAGGCCATATGACACCAGGCGTGCCATCGGTTTGTGGCCGGCTTTGATGGCGGCTTCCTTTTCCATCAGCACCACGGCGGCAGCGCCGTCGTTGATGCCGGAGGCGTTGCCCGCGGTGACTGAGCCGCCTTCTTTCTTGAATGCGGCCCGCAGCTTGGCCAGACCTTCGAGGGTGACATCGGCGCGCGGGTGTTCATCCTTGTCGAACAGCGTCGTGCCTTTGCGGGTCTTCAGTTCGATCGGCAGGATCTGGTCCTTGAAGTAGCCTTTTTCAATGGCACTGATCGCGCGGCGATGGCTTTCCACCGCGAATTCATCCTGCTGCTCGCGGGAGATTTTCCATTGTGCGGCGATGTTTTCCGCGGTGATGCCCATGTGCACGGTGTCGAAGGGGTCGGTCAGGGCACCAACCATCATGTCGATGAAGCCGCCGTCGCCCATGCGCTGGCCCCAGCGCAGGGTGGGCATCAGGTAGCCGCCGCGGCTCATCGATTCAGCGCCGCCGCCGACCGCTGCATCGCAGTCGCCGAGCAGGATGCTTTGTGATGCGGAGACAATCGCCTGCATGCCGCTGCCGCACAGGCGGTTGACGGTCATCGCCGTGGTGTCCTGCGGCAGGCCGCCCTTGATGCAGGCGACGCGCGAGAAATACATGTCTTTGGCTTCGCCGTGGATCACGTTGCCGAATACGAGTTGGCCGATCTGCTTGGGATCGATCTTGGCGCGGCTGACGGCTTCTTTGACCACCTGGCCGGCGAGTTCCGTCGGGGCGATGTCCTTGAGTGCGCCGCCGTAATCACCGATCGCAGTGCGCACGCCACTCAGAACGACAACTTCGCGTCCGTTATTCATGGAGATCTCCGTAATTAATTGATTTTAAACAATATTATTGGCGCCCCGGGCGGGGCGGCAGAACAGTTCAGAGTTTACGCCGGCTGCTGCCGCGCAGCAAACCCGGCTAATGCCGGGTCCTGGCGGCCGCTGCAGCGATATCGGCTGCAAAAATGGCTTCGCTGTCGACCGCATCAAAAGCATAACGGCGGTTGCAGAATTCGCAATGCACTTCGACTTCTCCGCGTTCGGCGATCACGCCGCGTACTTCGTCACGGCCGAGCATGCGCAACATGCCAACGACACGGTCGCGCGAGCAGGAGCAGCGGAAAAATACCGGTCGCGGCTCGAACACGCGCAGGTCTTCCTCGTGAAACAGCCGGTGCAGCAGCAGCTGCGGCTCAAGGCCGAGCAGCTCTTCGGGTTTTACGGTCGAGGCCAGATGTTCGGCGCGCGGCCATGCATCGGCATCCGCGGATTCACGCTCGGGCAGTTTCTGCAGCAGCAGTCCCGCGCTGCGCCGCTCGTCGCTGGCAAGCCAGATGCGTGTGTCAATCTGTTCGGATGTCGCCATGTAATGTTCCAGTGCGGCAGCAATACTGTCGGCATTGAGGTCGACGACGCCCTGGTAACTCTGTTGACCGGATTCCGGCACCAGGCTGATCGCGAAGCGTCCGCTGCCGAGCAGCATGCGAAGATTGCCTTCCGGGATGTCCCCTTCCCATTTGGCGGTCGCGCGCATCGCATGCCCGGAGCTGCATTCGACCACGATCAGTTTGACCGGACCACTGCCATGCAGCTGCAGGATCATCGTGCCCTCGAATTTCAGCGTGGCGGCCAGCAGCGCACCGGCGGCCATCAGT
>JBIIZE010000189.1:0-4897 GCA_044346435.1 Burkholderiales bacterium | reverse complement strand
TTTCGCAGAAACAGGAGGATTACCAGCACCACCAGCACGATCGACAAGATGAGATGAAATTCAACCTCATGAATCGAGGACTGAATGAACTCTGAACGGTCGTTGATTATGTGAATGCGAACGCCAGGCGGCGCACTCGCCTCGATTTCCGGAAACAGTTCACGCAGTTTGCCCGCGACTTCGACAGTGTTCGCACCAGGTTGCCGGTAAACCGCCAGCACAATTGAACGCTCGCCGTTCAGCCAGCTTTTGATTTTCGCGTTTTCGATGCCGTCAGTCGCTTGCCCCACATCCGACAACCGTACAGGCATACCGTCTTTGTAAGCAACGATCAGGTTATTGAAATTTTCCGCGCGCTGCAGTTTTCCGGAAGACTTGACCGTGAAATCCCGTGCCGTGCCCTGCATCACGCCGGATGGCAGATTGCTGTTTGCATTCTGTATAGCGCTGACTACGCGATCAAGACCGAGTCCCCGCTTAGAGAGCGCCTCAGGATCAAGCAGAACTCGCACCGCATATCGCTGCGAACCAAAAACCTGCACCTGAGCTACACCGGTAACCATCGAAAAACGTTGTGCGATGTGCGTATCCGCAAATTCATCCAGCGCCGGTAGCGGCAGGGTCCGGGCAGTCAATGCAAGGAACATGATCGGCGCATCAGCCGGATTAACCTTGCGCAGCGTTGGCGGGTCCATCCCCTCGGGCAGGCGTCGCAGCGTCTGGGAAATGGCAGTCTGCACATCCTGTGCCGCAGCATCGATGTCTCGGTCAAGACTGAACTGCAGCGTAACCCTCGTTCGCCCGGTGCTGCTGACCGAACTCATGGAGTCGATGCCGGCGACCTGGCTGAACTGGCGCTCCAGCGGCGTTGCCACCGTCGACGCCATGATGTCCGGATTGGCGCCTGGCAAATCTGCCGTTACCGAGATGGTGGGAAAATCGACGTTGGGCAGTTCGTTGACCGGCAGTCCGCGAAACGCAATCAACCCGAAAATAATGATCGCGGCGACCAGCACCGTGGTCGCCACCGGCCTGACAATGAAAATCCGTGACACGTTCATGTTCTGCCCTTCGCTCGCCGGTTAAGCGTGAGTGATTGCTGCGGAGTTGTTACTGCTTGGGGGCTTCCTTGGGGCTTTCTGAGCCTTTGCCTTCGCCCTTCTTCCCACCCTTGCCTTTTTTACCCTCACCCTTGCGCGCACCTTCAGCCGAAGGGTCGGCAATACGCACAGTCGCACCTGGACGCAAAGCCTGAGGAATTTCCGTGATGACCTGGTCACCGCCTTTCACCCCGGAAGCAATGACGATTTCGCCCCCGATCTGACGGGATATCTTCACCGGTTGTATCTCAACCTTGTCCTCGGCACCGATCAGATAGACAAACGGCCCGTCTTGACCGGGCTGCACGGCAATCTCCGGAACCACAACTGCTTCGGGCTCGACCGTCAGAACCACCCTGACATTCACGAACTGGCCTGGCCAGATGGCCTCCTTCGCATTGTCCACCCGTGTCTTCAAAAGCACAGTACCCGTTTGTGGTGTCACCGTATTGTCGACGAACACCAGCTTGCCAGTCGCGACCGCGCCACCGGCGCGATCAGGCAGAATCTCGATTCGCATCTCTTTCCCGCCTTGATAGCGCCGAATATCCTCTAGCTGACGTTCAGGAATGCTGAATCCGACCAGCACCGGATCAGTACTGTTGATGGTAACCAGCGGTGCACCTCCACCGGCAGCCGGAACCAAGTTGCCCGGCTTTACCGCCAGTTGACCGGTTCGACCGCTGATCGGCGCAACGATACGCGCATATCCAAGTTGAATTTGTGCCTGCTCAACGTTTGCTTGACCAGCCTGCACGGTTGCTTCCAGTGACTTCGTGGAGGTCACCGCCACATCGTATTCCTGGCGGGTTATGAATTCTCGTTTAAGCAGTGGTGCCAGACGCTCCTGCTGAGCCTTCGCGTTTTCAAGTTGCGCCTTGTCACGGGCCAGCGCCGCCAACGCCTGGTTATATTGCGCCTGAAAAGTCCTGGGATCGATCTGGAACAACAACTGCCCGGCCTTGACTCTATCGCCCTCCCGGAACAACACATCCTTAAGCACGCCGCTAATTTGGGCGCGCACCTGTACGCTCTGCTCCGCCTCGACAGTGCCTACAGCTTCAATCAACACCGGCATTGGCTTGATCAGCGCTTTAACCGCTTTAACAGTAAGCGGACCACCGCGCCCACCCTTGCCCCCTTTGGCCTTCCCGGCCTTCTGTCCGTCGGATTGGCTCTGCTGGGACTGCTGCCAATACCAGTAACCGCCTGCAACGCCCGCGCTGATTGCGGCAAACACCAGCAACATGATCAGTCGTTTCATTTCGCTCCGCCCGCTGCCTTGAGTAGATCGCTGGCCCCGACTGCAACCTGCAGCCGCGCCAGCGTGGTGAACCAATCCAGATAGGACTGGATGCGTTGCACACGCGCATTCGATTCTTCCTGCTGCGCGGTGATCAAATCGAGGATGGTGCCAAAACCGCTCTGGTAACGCGCCAGAGTTGCCTGCGCAGTCTGTTCGGCAGAGCGCACCTGGGCTTCGGCACTGGATATGCTGCTCGTTACGGTGGTCAGGTCGTAATACCCCTGCCAGACTTCCACCTCGGCCTGCTTGACCAGTACGTCCCGGTTGGCTTCTGCCGCCTCTGCCTGAAACTGCGCCTGACGTGCGCTGTAGGTGTCACGAAAGCCGGTAAATATGGGAATACGCAATGCCAGACCGACGTTGTAATTGCTTACCGCATTGCGATTATCGTTAAACAGCGTGTGGCCGGCGGCGCCATTTACCTCGATAGACGGCAGTCCGGCGCGCGCGGTCGCCTTCGCGCTGGCCTGCGCGGCGCGAACCTGCGCTTCGGCAGCGACCAGATCGGGGCGTGTTGCCTTGGCACGGGCCAACAGATCTGCAATTGATTCTGCGATGCTGCCGAGTTGTAACGGGGCCTCCATCGGACGCACGCCGAGGGCCTTGTTGACCGGCAATCCGACCACAGCAGCCAGCTGGCCCCGCGATTTCTCAAGCTCACCACGACTGCGCGTCAGAAAGAGTTCGGACTGGGCCACTGAAGTTTCGGTGCGATAAACATCGGCCGCCGTTGCAAGGCCCGACTCACGCCGCTTCTGCGCAGCCTCCAGCGCCGTTTTGGCGTTTTTCAGCGACTGCTCATTGACCTTGACCAGCGCATCATTGCCAATCAGGCGGTAATACGCCTGCTCGACCAGAAAAATGACGTCCTGCAAAGCACGGTTGTGCGACAGGTTTGCGGCCAGCAGGCGATATTCCGAGGTTTCGATCTGATAACCACGAACACCAAAGTCATACAGCAGGTAACTGAATGAAATAGAAGGACCAAACCGTGTCTGCCACGGCACCACGTTGCCGGTATTGGCGTTGACCGCCTGCGTGCGGAGAACGTTGTAGTTACCGGTGATCGTCGGTAACTGATCGGCGCGCTCGATACCCACACCTGCGGCTGCCGCACGCGCAGCCATCCAGGACTGGCGGGTACGCGGATTATTACGCAACGCAAACTCGGTCAACTCCGGCAGCGACAGTGGCTGCGCGCTTGAAGGATCGCCCGTCGGAACCGGCCCGCCCACCTCAGGCAACTTGATCGAGCTTTCCCAGCGCAGATGAGGGGCAGGCGAAACCTGCGCATTCATGCTGAAAGGATCAGGCGCATACCATTGCGCCGCAGCATGCGTGGTCGCCAAAAACAAAAAAAGCGCTCCAGTGAGCGCCGAAATCAGAGAGCCATTTTTTGGCATGCCGGCAACAATTAAATGTTGATTAATATTCAGTTAAGTGCAGGGCATGTTAGCACTAAAAATCCGCAATGGAAGCGATTGCAGGGCCGCTCCACGGATGTTCACAATATGAGAACAGCCGTCAATTAACCATTCCCAACACCAGCAAGGGAATTATCGATAGGGAGGCGTCCGGGCAAGGGCGCCAAACCTGGAAGATAAACTGCCAGCCACGAAAAGGGCCGGCAGATCCACCTCAGTGCAGTTGCGTGGACGGCGGCGCCTGATCGTCTTCTTCAGACTGGTCAAGGGGCAATTCAACAGAATCTGCCCCGGCTTCAAGGGTGGCTTCGTCACCTTCGCCCTCACCATCCAGGTCAGAATCCTCATCATCCATCAAACCCTCGCCCATGCTCACGGATTCGAGCGGCGCAAATGCCGCATCCAGGTTGATTTCAGCATTGGGAGATTGCTCAACCAGATTTCCCAGCTCGGACAGGGGCGGCAATTCTTCCAGAGACCGCAGATTGAGATCGTCCAGGAAGGATTTGGTAGTGGCAAAAATCTCCGGGCGTCCGGGAACCTCGCGATGGCCAATGACGTCGATCCAGCCTCTCGCCTCCAGCGCTTTCAAAATGCCGGGCGAAACGGTCACGCCGCGAATATCCTCGATATCACCCCGGGTCACCGGCTGCTTGTAGGCAATGATCGCCAGCGTTTCCAGCACTGCACGCGAATACTTGGGCGGCTTTTCCGGGCTGAGGCGGTCAAGGAATTTCTGCGTTTCGGGCCGGGCGCGGAAACGCCAGCCTGAGGCCACGCTGACCAGTTCGATACCCCGACCATCCCAGGAACCACGCAAGTCTTCAAGAACCTTGCGCAGCGTGTCGTTATCCAGCTTCTGGTCAAAGAGTTTTTTCAGATCGTGCAGGGACATCGGCTCCTGGGTTACCAGCAACGCTGTCTCCAGTACGTATTTGACGTGGTCGAGGTCGAGTGCATTTTCAGCAGCGTTTTCTGCAGTATTCTCAGCCACGACTTCCTGCGTGACGTCCCCGGTATTTTCTACGGTGTTTTCTTCCATGGCGTTCTTCTTATTGCACAGCGGC
>JBIIZE010000187.1:0-4904 GCA_044346435.1 Burkholderiales bacterium | reverse complement strand
AGCTGTTTGATAAACCGGGCTGGTCGGCCACGCCTCGGGCTGCTGACTGAGTTTCGAATCATCGCCGGGGCGGTTATGATGCGGACTGTCCGGGCGCCCAATAAAAATTCAGATGGCCTGGCCTGACAAATCAATGATCTGGAGGAGAGTCATGAGCACCAAGCATTTCGCCGCAGCACTGCTGCTGGGCCTGGCCGCGAGCACGACCGCGCTGGCCCAGACCGCCAAATATCCGGAGCGCCCGGTGCGCATGATCATTCCGTTTCCGCCGGGCGGCACGGTAGATGTGGTGGCGCGGCTTGTGGGGCCGATCGCCACGCAATCGATCGGCCAGCAGATCGTCATGGAGAACCGCGTCGGCGCTTCCGGCATCATCGGCACGGGTTTTGTGGCGCAATCCAAACCCGACGGCTACACGCTGCTGATCAATACCACGCCGCTGGTCACCAACACGCTGATGTTCAGCAAGGTGCCGTACGATGCGCTGAACGATTTTGCGCCGATTTCACTGCTGGCCTCGACGCCGTCGTTTGTCAGCGTGCATCCTTCGGTGCCGGCGCGCAACGTCAAGGAACTCATTGCGCTGGCCAAGGCGCGGCCGGGTACGCTCAATTACGGCGGCGCGGGCACCGGCACCAATCCGCATATCGCCGGTGAACTGTTCAATTACCTCGCCAAAACCGAAATCGCCGTTGTGCAATACAAGGGCGGCGGCCCGGCGCTGACCGCAGCGATCAGTGGCGAAGTGGGGGTTTCGTTTTCCGGCATTGCGGGCGCAACGGGCTTTGTCAAATCCGGCCGACTGCGCGCGCTGGGCGTGACCAGCCTGAAAGAAAGCCCGGCGCTGCCCGGCATTCCGCCGATTGCCGGCGTGCTGCCCGGTTATGAATTCAGCGCGTGGTTTGCGCTGGCAGCGCCCAAAGGTACGCCGCGCGACATCGTTAACGTACTCAATCAGCATTTCATCAAGGCCGTGGCCTCGCAGGAACTGGCGCGGCGTTTTGCCGATGAAGGCATCGACGCCATTGGCAGCACGCCGGAGCAGCTGGGCACTTTCCTCGACAACGAGCTGAAGAAATTCGCGCGCGTGATCAAGGAACGCAAGATGAAGGCGGATTGATCGGCGGCAATCAGAGCGGCAACGATCAACAAAAAACGCCGGGTTCAGCCCGGCGTTTTTTATTTCTGGCGCTGCTGAAGCCAGGTCATCGGCAGCATGACGGCATCACCATCCCCCAGCCCGCTGCGCGACACCTCATCAAAACATTCCAATGCGCGCGCCGTGACCGGCAGCTCGTCGAAACCAAGCGCGCGGGCTTCTTCGATCATGGTGGCCATGTCCTTGCGGATGGAATCGATGTTGAAAGTGGTGCTGGACGGCGGCTTGCCCTGCATGGCATCGGCGAGCATGCCGCCGCGGGTTTTGAGGACATTGGGGCCGCCGGAGGTGTCGGAAAAAATGCTGACCAGACGGGCCGGTTCCAGCCCCAGCGGCTGGCAAAGTGCCAGCGCTTCACCTACGGCCTGCCAATAAACCAACAGAGGCAGGTTGATCGCCAGTTTGAGGCTGGCGCCGGAGCCGACGGGGCCGACATGTTCAATGCGGCGGCAGAGCTGCTCCAGTACCGGCTGCACGCGGGCGAGATCGGCAGCATCGCCCCCAACAAACGCCAGCAGTTTGCCGTCCCGCGCCGGGCCGGTGGTGCCGCCGACGGGGCAGTCGATCAGCGCGGCGCCTTTGGCGCGGACACGTTCGGCAAGGGCGCGCTCGGTTTCCGGGCGCACGGTACTCATTTCGACAAAAAGTTTGCCCTTAATCTGGCCTGCAAGCAGGCCATCGGCGCCGTCGTAGGCAGCGGCAATAGCCTGGGCGTCGGTGAGGATCGTGAGGATGACGTCGGTAGCCGAGGCGAGCCGGGCGGGGGTGTCGACGACTTTGGCGCCATGGACCGCCAAGGCATCGGCCTTGGACCGGGTGCGGTTCCAGACCGTGACCTCGTGGCCGTGTTTGAGCAGCCGTTCCGCGATGGCTGCGCCCATCCTGCCGATGCCTGCAATGCCGACTTTCATGCCCTGACTCCGGTGGTATGCGAGGCGTGCATGCTAACCAAAGCAAGGGCTTGCGGCCAGCCTTCCGGGACGGAGTTACAGGCTATAGGACGGGGCGGAGGTTTTTGCTATAATTCGCGCCTTTCAACGCGGCCGTAGCTCATCTGGATAGAGTACTTGGCTACGAACCAAGGGGTAGGGGGTTCGAATCCCTCCGGCCGCGCCAGTTGCACAAAAGGCCCGCGATTTACGTCGCGGGCCTTTTTCTTTGCATTTTACGGTGTGCCGTCTTGCTGCTAACGTTACGCCCTCGCATAACCAGGAATTCATCAAGGAGAAGGTCTTGAGCCATCTGCGCCACACCGAACAACGCAAGCGTTTCCGCGCCATCCTCAACGGCAGCGAGTGTCTGTCCCCGGCATCCGTTTATGACGCGCTGTCGGCCCGTGTCGCGGAAAGCGTCGGCTACAAGCTGGGCATCCTCGCTGGATCGGTGTCGTCGAACACCACGCTGGCGGCGCCGGATCTGATCCTGTTGACCCTGACCGATTTTGCTGACCAGGTGCGTCGCATCATGCGTACCAGCGACTTGAGCCTTCTGGTCGATGCCGATCACGGCTATGGCAATGCGCTCAATGTGATGCGCACGGTGCAGGAGCTGGAACATGCCGGCGTGTCGGCGATGTCCATCGAAGACACATCTTTGCCGATCCGTTACGGCCAGCCGGAAGGTCAGGATGAACTGATATCGGTCGGCGAAATGGTGGGCAAGCTGAAAGCGGCTGTTGCTGCCCGACGTGACCCTTCGACGGTCATTGCCGGCCGTACGGCGGCTTTGAAGGTCGAGGGCACCGAAAAAACCGTGGAACGGGTAAAAGCCTATGCCGCATGCGGCGTGGACTGCATTTTTATTATCGGCGTGGAAACGGCCGCTCAAGTGCAAGCGGTGCGTGAAGCTTCGAAATTGCCCGTCATCGTCGGTCCCGGAAAGACCACGGCAACCCGTCAGGAATTTGCCCAGGCTGGCGCCCGGGTGTTGCTGCAGGGGCATCAACCGGTTGCGGCGGCCGTCAAGGCACTGCGCGCGGTGTATGAGCATCTGCACAATGGTGGTGCAGCGGCGGATCTGAAGGACAAAATTGCATCCAACAAGGAAATGGATGAGTTGGTATTTGCTGAAGATTACAAAAAGTACATGCGCGACTTTCTGCGCTGAGGTTTTTTGATCCGGGTCAAATCCCGGATGAGCAATGATCACGCCCGGCGCAATGCCGGGCGTAAAGCTTTAAAATACCCCCACAAAATCAATACCAGGACGGTATTGCCGCCGGCAGAGCGATGAGCCGGTTTCATTGAGGAGAATTTGATTCATGCATAAAGTTGATTCCACCGGCGTCGGTGATCGTACGCCGAAAGACCGCCGCGGCCTGGATGTGCTGCGCGATCCGCTGCTGAATCGCGGCACGGCCTTTACTGAAGCTGATCGCGATGCCTATGGCCTTCGCGGCTTGCTCCCGGCGCATGTGCATACCCAGAAGCAGCAGGCGGAGCGTTTCCTGTCGACCTTCCGCAAGCTGACCGATCCGCTGGACAAGTTTGTCGCGCTCAATGCACTGCATGATCGCAATGAAGACCTGTTTTTCAGCATCCTCGTCGATCATATCGACGAGATGCAGCCCTTGGTCTACACCCCGGTGGTGGGGCTGGCCTGTCAGAAGTTCGGTCAGGTGTTCCAGCGTCCGCGCGGCATGTTCATCAGCATCAAGGACCGCGGCAACATCGCCAATGTGTTGCGCAACTGGCCTTATGACGCGGGTATCATCGTTGTCACGGATGGCGAGCGCATTCTCGGTCTGGGTGACCTCGGTGCCCACGGCATGGGTATTCCGGTCGGTAAGCTGTCGCTGTATACCGCCTGTGCCGGCATTCACCCGCGGCTGTGTCTGCCGGTGACGCTCGATGTCGGCTGCAACAACGATGAAGTCCGCAACGACCCTTTCTACGTCGGACTGCGCCAGAAGCGTGTGACCGGCAAGGAATACGACGATTTCGTCGAAGAGTTCATCACCGCCGCGCAGGAAGTGTTCCCCGGTGTGGTGATCCAGTTTGAGGATTTTGCCAATCACAACGCTTTCCGCCTGCTCGAGAAATACCGCAACCGCGTGGCGAGTTTTAACGATGACATCCAGGGAACGGCGGCAGTGGCGCTGGCCGGCATCTTTTCAGCCTTGCGGATTACCGGCGAGAAACTGACGGATCAGCGCATCGTCTTCCTTGGTGCCGGTGAAGCGGCGACAGGTATTGCTGATCTGATCGCTTCGGCGATGGTGGCGCAGGGCATGACGCTGGCCGAAGCACGCAAGACCTGCTGGCTGGTGGATTCCAAGGGGCTGGTGGTGAAAAGCCGGACCGATCTGGCGCACCACAAGCTCAATTACGCGCATGAACATGCGACGGTGGGCGATCTGCTGGGGGCGGTCAAGGCACTCAAGCCGACGGCAATCATCGGCGTGTCGGCTGTTGGCGGTACCTTCACCAAGGATGTTCTGGAAGAAATGGCCAGGCTCAACAAGCGCCCCATCGTGTTTGCGCTGTCGAATCCGACTTCGCAGGCCGAGTGCACTGCGGAAGAGGCTTATCGCCATACCGCCGGCCGTGCGCTGTTTGCCTGCGGCAGCCCCTTTGATCCGGTGACGCTGAATGGCCAGACTTTTGTACCGCGTCAGGGCAACAACTCCTATATTTTTCCGGGCATTGGCCTCGGCGCGATTGCCAGTAAAACCAAGGTGATTACCGACGAGATGTTCATGAAGTCAGCGCATACGCTGGCGCAATTGGTCACGGAATCGGATCTG
>JBIIZE010000186.1:0-4905 GCA_044346435.1 Burkholderiales bacterium | reverse complement strand
CGCGTGAACGCCGGCTTCCTGCAGGTGCTGGATCGTACGCATGTACGTTTGCGCGTCTACGAGCGCGGTGCCGGCGAAACCCTGGCCTGCGGCACCGGCGCCTGCGCGGCGGTGGTGTCGGGCATCCTGCGCGGCCTGCTGGATGCGCGCGTCAACGTCGCGACGCGCGGCGGCGACCTCGTTATAGTATGGGCTGGCGCCGGCCAGCCGGTGCTGATGACCGGTCCGGCGGTTACCGTTTTCGAAGGCGAAATTGAAATACCCCACTGACCAGCAAGCAAGGAATTTTTACTGATGAATCCCAACGACGTCGCGGCCTACCTGAAAGACAACCCGGACTTTTTCGAGAATTATGCCGACGTGGTTGCCGACGTGATGATTCCGCACCCGCATGGCGGCCGTGCGATCTCCATCAGTGAACGCCAGATCCTGACGCTGCGCGAGCGCGCCAAGCAGCTCGAAGCCAAACTCACCGAACTGATCCAGTTCGGTGAGGAAAACGATGTCATCAGCGAAAAGGTGCATCGCCTGACGCTGGCGATGATTGCCGCACGCGACCTGCCGGCGATGTTGCATGCCGCCGCCTACAATCTGCGCGAGGATTTCGCGGTGCCGCATGTCGTGCTGCGCCTCTGGCATGCCGGTGCCCCGGAAGGTGCAGCGGAATCCGCCGCCTCCGAAGCCACGCGTGCCTTTGCTGCCGGACTGCAGCATCCCCATTGCGGCCCGCTGGCGATGGCGGATACCGCCGGCCTGTTCGGCGAGGCCGCGCCGCTGCTCAAATCGTTCGCCTACGTGGCGTTGCGCGGCCAGGACACTTTCGGTCTGCTGGCGCTGGCGAGTGAAGATGCGCAGCGTTTCTATCCCGAAATGGGCACCTTGTATCTGACGCGTATTGGCGAAGTCGCCGCTGCCTGCCTGTTGCGTTACCTGGAACCGGCGTGACCGCCCGCGGGCGCAAACAACTGCCGGCAGAGCCGGTTTCTGTTTCAGGCCCCGCGCAAAAACTGCTGCAGGGTTATATCGAACACCTGACGCATGAGCGCAGGCTGTCGGCGCACACCACCAAAAACTACCATCGCGACATCACGGCGCTGTTGCTGATTGCCGGCGACACGCCGCCGTCGAAACTGACTGCGCACGACATCCGCCGCGCCATTGCACAACTGCATGGTCGCGGGCTGGACGGCCGCAGCCTCGCGCGCATGCTCTCGGCCTGGCGCGGTTTTTATCACTATCTCGCGCGGGATCACGGTTGCGCGCAAAACCCCTGCATCGGCATTCGCGCGCCGAAAAGCGCCAAGCGCCTGCCCGATGCGTTGTCGCCGGATGATGCGCAACAACTCGTCGAAGTCAGCGACGACGATGCGCTGGCGATACGCGACCGCGCGATGCTCGAACTGTTTTATTCCTCGGGTCTGCGTCTGGCCGAACTGACCAGTCTGGCGCCGGAAGACATCAATTTTGCCGACGCCACGGTGCGCGTCACCGGCAAGGGCGGCAAGACCCGTATCGTGCCGGTCGGCAGCCACGCCGCAACGGCATTGCGCGCCTGGCTCGAACAGCGCGATGCGCTGCCCGGTGTCGATGCCAATGCGCTGTTCGTCAACCGTCAGGGCCGCCGGCTCGGGCCGCGCGCCATACAGTCCCGTGTCCAGCAGCGCGGCCTGCGCCAGGGTATCGCGGCGCGCGTGCACCCGCACATGCTGCGCCATTCCTTCGCATCGCATGTATTGCAGTCGAGTAGCGACCTGCGTGCGGTGCAGGAGATGCTCGGCCACTCGAGCATTTCGACAACCCAGGTGTACACCCAGCTCGACTTCCAGCATCTCGCCAAGATTTACGACGCCGCGCATCCGCGCGCCAAACGCAAAGACAAATGATCCGATTGATTCTGAAGCCCGGCCGCGAGAAATCGCTGAAGCGCCGGCATCCGTGGATATTTTCCGGCGGCATTGCCCGTGTTGAGGGCAAGCCGCAACTGGGAGATACGGTTGAAGTGTGTTCTGCCGACGGCGCGTTTCTGGCGGTGGCAGCCTACAGTCCCGAATCACAGATCCGCGCTCGGGTGTGGGACTGGAAGGCGGTCAATGTTGACGCAGACTTTTTTGCGCAGCGCATTTCCCGGGCTGCAGCGGCGCGCGGTGGTTTCGATGTCAGCGGTGTCAGGCTGGTGCATGGCGAGTCCGACGGATTGCCCGGCGTGGTGGCCGACCGCTTCGGCGACACGGTGGTGGTGCAGTTGCTCAGTGCCGGCGCTGAACGCTGGCGCGGCGCCATTGCCGATGCGCTGGCCGCCTTGCCCGGCGTGCAGCGCGTGATTGAACGGTCGGATGCCGATGTGCGTCAGCTTGAGGGATTACCACCGCAGTCGGGCCTGCTGCGCGGCGATGCTGCACAGGAACCGCTGGTCGTTACCGAACACGGGCTGTGCTACGGCATCGATGCCGAGCACGGCCACAAAACCGGTTTTTATCTCGACCAGCGCGACAATCGCTTGATGCTGCGCGGCATGGTCAAGGACAAGACCGTTCTCGATTGTTTTTGTTATTGCGGCGGATTTGCGTTGAATGCGCTCGCTGGCGGCGCCAGCTCAGTGACGGCGATCGACAGCTCCGGTCCGGCACTGGCGGCAGCGCAAGGCAATGCGCAACGCAATAAACTGCCTGCGGCCGAATGGATTGAGGCCGATGTGTTCCAGTCTTTGCGCAAGTATCGCGACGCCGGCCGCAAGTTCGACGTCATCGTGCTTGACCCGCCAAAATTTGCGCCGACAGCGGCGCATGCGGAAAAAGCGGCGCGCGCCTACAAGGACATCAACCTGATCGGGTTCAAGCTGCTCAATCCGGGCGGGGCGCTGATGACTTATTCCTGTTCGGGTGGTGTGAGTCCCGACCTGTTCCAGAAAATCATCGCTGGCGCGGCGCTGGACGCCGGTGTCGATGCACGCATCGAGCGCTGGCTGCATGCTGCTGCGGATCATCCGGTGGCGCTGAATTTTCCCGAAGGGGAGTATCTGAAGGGTCTGCTCTGCCGCATTTGAGGGTGACGGCGACGTTCAGTGCGGCGGATGCCGTGGCGGCACATTGTCGATGCCGCCTTCATGCCAGGGATGACATTTGCCGATGCGGCGGACGGTCAGCCAGGTTCCTTTGATGGCACCGTGGATTTCGATGGCTTCCCGGGCATAAGCCGAGCAGGTCGGATAAAACCGGCACTGCGTGCCGAAAAACGGCGACAACAGCAGACGGTAGCCGTCGATCAATACCAGCAGGATTCTTTTCATTTCAGTGAAGTATAAAATCCTTTGCCCGCCTTAAATGCAACTCTGTTGCGCAAAAGCCGATACCGCCTTATTATTGCGACCCTGTTGCAATAAGGAGGCATCATGTTTGAATGTTTGTTTCGCTGGTCGGCGGTAGTTGCATTGTTCGTTGCCTGTGCCGGAGCACATGCCCACGGCATCTGGTTTGCCGAGCGTTCAGGGCAAATGGCGCTGGTTTATGGTCATGGCGCCGAGGATCTCGACATGATCCGACGCCACGAAAAGGTCAGGGAAGTGGCCGGTTATGACGCGAGCGGCGCCCCGGTGCCGGTTACGCTGCGCAAGACCGACCACCTGCTGCTGGTCGACGCCAAGCCGTTGCCGGCGGTGATCACCGCGGTGCTCGACAACGGCTACTGGAGCAAGGGGCCCGATGGCAAGTGGGTCAACAAGGGCCGCGACGAGGTGACGGGTGCCGAGGAGAGCGGACGCTATGTCAAATACGCGGTGTTCATGCGCGAGTCGTTGAAGGCCCCGCTGAAGCCGCTGCCGGGGCAGGTGCTGCAGATCGTGCCGCTCAAGGCAACTCTGCCGCACCACAAGGACGATTCAATGACCGTTCGCGTGCTCTTTAATGGCAAGCCGGTTGCCGGCGCCAAGGTCACCCGCGATTACGTCGGTGATCCCGAAGCCAAGCCGCTGGTTACCGGAAAGGACGGTACTGTCACGCTGCGTGTGCGCAACGATGGTTTGAATGTGATCACCGCGGCCTACGACGCACCGCCGGATGATCCGGCGAAAGCCACGAAAACCGGCCTGTTTGCCTCGCTTGCGTTTGCGATCACGCACAAGGCGCATTGATTCTAGTTGCGGCGTGTCGTGCGCCGCAGCCATTCATCCAGGGAAATAAGAATGCATAAATCCAAGGAGTTTTCACTTCTGGCGACCGCGGTTTTTGCCGCGCTGAATGCAGCCAGTGCAAACGCGCAAAGCCAGCCGGCGTCGGCGGGCAACACCGTAACCCTTCCGGCTGTCGAAGTAGTCGGCCGCCAGCAGGGCGGTGCATACCATGCTGACGAAGCCAGCGGCACCAAGACCGAACTGCCGCTGCGCGAAGTGCCGCAGGCGGTGCGGGTGTTGTCCCGGCAAACACTGGATGACCTCGGTGCAGTGCGGTTGGATGATGCGCTGGATTATGTCGGCGGCGTATCCCGGCAGAACAGTTTCGGCGGTCTGTGGGACAACATTGCCATTCGCGGTCTGGCCGGCGATATCAACAACGGCATGCCGCTGTTGCGTAATGGCTTGCCCGGCAATCGCGGCTTCAATGCACAGCGGGATATGGCCAACGTTGAGCGGGTGGAGTTTCTGAAAGGTCCGGCCGCGTCGTTGTATGGCGCCAGCGAGCCGGGCGGTACGCTGAACATCGTGACCAAACGCCCATTATGGCAGTCGGCGCACTCCGTCGAAGGGTATATCGGCAGTTTTGATTTCCTGCGTGCAACGATCGATTCAACCGGCCCGATCACGGAAAATTTTGCTTACAGGCTGAATGTTGCGCTTGAAGACCGCGGGGGATTCCGTGATTTTGTAGACACGGAGAGATCGCTTTTTGCTCCGGCGTTTACGTGGAAGATCTC
>JBIIZE010000183.1:0-4918 GCA_044346435.1 Burkholderiales bacterium | reverse complement strand
GACCATCGTCTATTTTTTCATCGGTTACAGCGTGGCCTATGGCGTGTCGTTCATGGTCGGCGCGGAACAGCTGGCGGAAAAAAGCGGCTTTGACGTCACCAAGTTCTTTTTCCTGCTGACCTTTGCAGCGGCGGTGCCGGCGATCATTTCGGGCGGCATTGCCGAACGTGCCAAGTTCAACCCGCAACTGATTGCCACCATGGTGATCGTCGGCTTTATCTATCCCTTTTTCGAGGGTATTGCCTGGAATGACCGCTACGGCATCCAGCCCTGGATCGAGGCGACCACCGGCGCGAAATTCCATGACTTCGCCGGTTCTGTGGTGGTGCATGCCGTCGGCGGATGGATTGCGCTGGGCGCGGTGATCCTGCTCGGACCGCGCATCGGCCGTTATCCGAAAGAAGGTGGTGTGATGGCGCAGGCCCCCTCGAGCATCCCCTTTCTCGCGCTGGGCGCCTGGATACTGACCGTGGGCTGGTTCGGCTTCAACGTGATGTCGGCGCAGACCATCGACAAGATTTCCGGGTTGGTCGCCGTCAATTCGCTGATGGCGATGTCGGGCGGCATCATCGTCGCGCTGGTAATCGGGCGCAATGATCCGGGCTTTGTGCACAACGGTCCTCTGGCCGGACTGGTCGCGGTGTGCGCCGGCTCCGATGTGATGCATCCGGTGGGGGCGCTGGTGACCGGCGGGATTGCCGGTGCGCTGTTTGTTTACATGTTCACGCTGACACAGAACAAGCTGAAGATTGACGACGTACTCGGCGTGTGGCCGCTGCATGGATTGTGCGGCGCCTGGGGCGGTATTGCCTGCGGCATTTTCGGATCCAAGGCCCTGGGCGGCATTGGTGGCGTCAGCCTGACGGCGCAGCTGATCGGCACCGGACTGGGCGTGCTGATCGCGCTGGTCGGCGGCTTTGTGGTTTACGGCGTGCTGAAAGCGACGGTGGGCATCCGTCTGGACCGCGAGCAGGAGTTCGACGGGTCAGACCTGTCGATTCACAAAATTGGCGCCACGCCGGATCGTGAGGCGTCCTGGTAAGTTGAATACGACTTCAGCGGCACTCCAGTTCCCAGGACTTACGCATGTTCGCGTCTGACGGCGGGGGCTGTGTGCACGGCGATGTTTCGGGCGATGGCTGCGGACGCACTGATGGTTGTGAGTGCGCTGGCCAGAGCAACGCAGGCAGGCGGGCCTGGAGCGGTGCATAGAGCCCGAGGCACAGGACGATCAGGCCGGCCAGCGTCAGACCCGCGGTGGTCAAGGGGCGGGCGGTGAGCCGGCGCTGCAGGCTGCGATGAATCAGCCAGGCGGCAACGCCGGTGATCAATGCGCCGCACACCATGCCGCCGAATGCCCATATACCGGCAAAAACCAGTGGTGCAAGGGTGTCCGTATTGAGGCCCGGCTGGCGGAAATACAAATGAAAGCCCGCGGCGGCGCCTGTCAGTGCACCGGGCAGCGGCCCGCAGAGCCGCAACATCCAGACGGAAATCTGTTTCTTGCGTGTGCTGCCGGGAAATTCGCCGGAAATCAGAATGTCGCCGTTCCGCGCATCGCGTAACTGCCGGCGGCGTTGGCCGTCCACAACTCCACTGATTTTCCGTCAGCCGAAGGCTGGCCGTTCACGCTGAATTTTTCCTGGTGGAAGACCGGATGTGTGGCGCGGTAATCCAGTGTGCGCACCGGACGCGGATCATTGCGGCGGCACAAATCGAGCAACAGAGTGGTTTGCAGAGGGCCGTGCACGATCAGTCCCGGATAACCTTCGGCCTGCCGGCAATAATCGATGTCGTAATGGATGCGGTGGCCGTTGAAGGTGATTGCGGAGTAACGGAACAGCACAGCTTCGCTCGCCTGCAACTCGCGCCGCCAGGCAGCCTGCTGCGGTGCGGGTTTACCGGCGGGCGGGGTGTCGCCCGGTTTTGCGGCATCGCGATAGACAATGTCGTGTTCCTCGACGATGGCGATGCTGCCGTTGCCGCTGACGGTGTGACGCACGGTGACGAACACCAGATTGCCGCTTTTACCCGACTTGGCTTCCACGGAAAGAATTTCGGATTCCCGGCGGATCGCATCGCCAACGCACACCGGTGCGCGGAAGTCGATGCGTCCACCAGCCCACATGCGACGCGGCAAAGGGACCGGCGGAAGGAAGCCGCCCCGTTTGGGATGGCCGTCATGGCCCAGTTCGGCATTCGGCGCGGTTTCGAGGAAATACAGCCAGTGGCCGCTGTGCGGAATGGCATCGCCGGTTTTGGGTGGCGGATCCTTGCGATCGAGCGTGGCTGACAGCGCGGCGACCGGAAATGCGGTGGCCGTATCGTCGTGGCTTTCCTTTTTGCCGATCCAGCTGCGCAGATGGTTGATGTCCATTTCCATATCGGTTAGCCCAAAGCCAACACGCGCGCCAGATCGCGTGCGCTGTGTTTGTCCATATTGAGCACGGCGTCGCGAATGCGTTCGGCCTGCGGCTTCGAGATCACCAGCGTGGCGTTGTCGAAGAACTTTTCGGTGATGTCCTCAGCGGTCAAGGCGCGCTCGCCGGCGCCACGGTTGATTTTTTCCATATGCACCAGTTCGCGGCCGTCTTTGGTGGTGACAACGACACCGCCCGAGAAATATTTCGGGAAGGCCGAGTCCGGATCGGCTTCGTGATTCACTTTCTGCGCCAGCGCGAGGATGGCCGGATCGTTCAATGCATCGGTTTCCAGTTCGGCAAAGCCGAACTTGCCGCGGACGAAACAGGCGGCCAGGACAAACTGTACGCTGAACTTGGCCATATAGTCGGATACCGGGCGGCGACGCATTTCCGGCGGTTCGGCGATGTAATGGAAGGTCTCGGGGTGCAGCAGCGCACGCACTTTTACGATGTCTTCCGCTTTGATGTTGTGCTTGCGGCGGATGGCCAGTGCGGAGTCGGCGCAGGCGTGGAGCAGGTGGCAGATCGGGAAGGGTTTGATGGCGACTTCCTTGAACAGCCATTCCTGCCCGAGACGACGTGTCATCGCGCCCATGTCGACTTCCTTGAAGCGGGTGCCGGTATGTGAACGGAAGATGCCGTCTTCGCCTTCATAGATTTTGCGGGTACCGACAAAACCGCCGCTGGCGAGACCTGCTGCGGTAATGCCGCCGACGGCGGCCCAGGCCGGATGCAGGCGTTTGTTCCAGGCGCCGTCGGCGCGGTGTTCGGAGATCGCGGATGCGGTGCTGCCGGCGAAGCCCTGCGCATATTGCAGGCGTTGCTGGCTGAGTTTGAACAGCTTGCCGGCGGCGACCGAGCAGCCGAAATGACCGGCGATGCCCGTGGTGTGAAAGCCCTGGGTATGCATGGTGCCGCCGGCAGCAACGCCGAGGCGGGTGGCGATTTCGACGCCGAGGATGTAGGCCATCAGCAGTTCGGCGCCGGAAGCATCGCGTTTTTCGGCGACACCCAGCGAGCAGGGGAATGAACTGGCGGTCGGATGGACGATGGCGCCGGGGTGGGTGTCATCGTAATCAAGGCCGTGGGCGAGGATGCCGTTCATCAGCACTGCATCGCGCATCGGCAGTTTGACGTTCATCCCGATCACGCTGTTGTTGCCGCCTTCGGCAAGATTGCTGATGCCGGCCAGCGCATGCTGGGCAAAATCAAAACGCGTTGCGGCGAGGGCGGTGCCGGCCACATCCAGTGCGTGCAGTTTGGCGCGCTCGCGGACATCTGCAGGGATGGCGTCCGGCGTCAGATTGGCGGCGAATTCGGCGATCTGCTGCGAGATCGAGAGCGAAGAGGCGGCGGCTGCAGGGGCTTCAGCAGGTGCGGGTTTTGTTGACATGGCGATATCCGGATGGACTCAAATTGAAAGAGGGCGGGCGAAGACTTTAGCAGTTTCCTGCAGGAGGGACGGTCGACGTTTCGCATGCTGGGCATTGTTGCGGCGCAAAGTTTTCTGTCGGGTGTTGTCCGCTGCTTCTATAATGCAGGGGGGAATCGAGTGCCCCGGACATTACCGGACATTATCCGGCACTTGTTTTTAACATTCTGTTTTTATTGATAAAAAAGAGGTGAGTATGGAATGGCTGTCAGATCCGAATGCTTGGATCGCGCTGGCGACGCTGACGGCGCTGGAGATTGTCCTCGGTGTGGACAACATCATTTTCATTTCCATCCTCTGCGGACGGCTGCCTGAGCACCAGCGCGCCAAGGCGCGCAACATCGGTCTGATGTTTGCGATGCTGACCCGGATCGGTTTGCTGTTCACGCTGACCTGGCTGATGTCGCTGACGGCACCGTTGTTCGCTGTGTTTGCGCATGAACTTTCCGGACGCGATCTGATTCTGATCGGCGGCGGGCTCTTCCTGCTTTGGAAAAGCGTGCATGAGATCCACAACTCCCTGGAAGGTCCCATGGACGGGAACGAGGGCGGCGTGGCGGTGGCGGCGACTGCAACTTTCGGCGCGGTGATTGCGCAGATTGCGGTGATTGACATCGTGTTTTCGCTGGACTCGGTAATCACGGCGGTCGGCATGGTCGATGAACTGTCGATCATGGTGGTGGCGATCGTGATCGCGGTCGGTGTAATGCTGTTTGCCGCGGGCCCGATCGGCGCTTTTGTCGATCGTCATCCGACGATCAAGATGCTGGCGCTGTCCTTCCTGATGCTGGTCGGTGTTGCGCTGATCGGTGAGGGATGGGAAATGCACATTCCCAAGGGTTACATCTACTTCGCGATGGCGTTTGCGGTCGTTGTTGAAATGCTCAATCTGCGCATGCGTGCAAAACGCGCGCCGGTGGAGTTGCACAAGCAACTGCCGTAGCAAGCACAGGAAAACAGGCGGACCAAAAAACACAGCCCCGGAAACGGGGCTGTGTTTTTTCGGGTTTACCGAATTCAGAAAGCCGACAGGCCGGTGATGGCGCGACCGAGGATCAGCGCA
>JBIIZE010000384.1:0-2867 GCA_044346435.1 Burkholderiales bacterium | reverse complement strand
TCAATGGCGCGGGTATAGGCCGGGTCATAGTGTTTGACCAGCAGCTCTTCCGTGAGCTCGGGCCAGCGGCTGTCCCGCGCCATATCCTGCCAGCGGTTGATGACTTCACCGCCATGCAGCGCACGCAGGCAGTCGAGCTGGCCGTTGAGCAGCGCGGTATCGCTGAGGAAATGCCTGTATTCATCCATCAGCAGCGCGACACGCACGGGGATCGGTGCTTCGATGACCACGCAGGCGCTTTGCCACATCGCATCGATCAGTTCCGGCGGCACGCGCAGCTTGCCGATCTTGCGGCTTTCCGACTCGACATAGACGGGCCGGTCCGGCGACAACTTCTTCAGGGCGTGCCAGACGCGGCTTTCAAACATTTTTTGCGCGGGTTGCGGCGCGTCGGGCAGGTTGCCCAGCACCGAGCCGCGGTGTGCGGCTAGTTCTTCCAGGTCCAGCACCTGTGCGCCTTGTTCCTTCAATGCACGCAACAACTGGCTCTTGCCGGTACCGGTCATGCCGCAGACAACGCGCCAGTCAAAACGCGCCGGCAGGATTTTTAATTCCTCGATCACTGCCGTGCGATAAGCCTTGTAGCCGCCAAGGAAACGGCTGGTGCGCCAGCCGACGCGGCTGAGGATATGCGCCAGCGCATTGCTGCGTTCACCGCCGCGCCAGCAGTAGACCAGCGGTTTCCAATCACGTTGGTGATTGATGAAACGTTCGCGCAGATGACGTGCCGCGTTGGTGGCGACCAGCGAGGCACCGAGCTTTTTGGCATCGAAAGGCGAGACCTGCTTGTAGAGCGTGCCGACTTCGATGCGTTCCTGATCATTCAGCACCGGGCAGTTGATTGCTCCCGGCATGTGGTCCTCGGCAAACTCGCTTTCCGAGCGCACGTCGATGATGTCGCTGAAGGCTTCGAGTTCATCGAGGCTGCTGACGGTGGCGATGCGGGAATCGGAGGAGGCGGAGGCCATGCGGATATTCAGGGTCTGGAATTGCAATTGCGGGGGCTGATTGTACCGCAAGGGTCGGGCTGGGCCCTGCGTGCGTTCAGGGCAGTTCACCCTGGCGCAGGCGGCGCAGGGCACCGCGCGCCGGGTCCATCGCGGCGGCCAGCGCGGCTTCCACCGGCAGCGGTTCACCGTGAATCAGGCTGGCGAGGAGTTCTCCACCCATCGCCGCCCACACCAGACCGCGCGAGCCATAGCCCAGGGCGCCATAAAGGCCGGAGCGGCGCGGCATGTTGTCGACGGGTTGGCCTGCCAGTTCCAGACCAGCCGAGCGCATCGCTTGCAGATCCGGCAGCGCGCCGATCAGCGGCAGATGGTCGGCCGTTCCTGCGCGGAAACCGACGAATCCCGAAAGGGGTTCTGCCGTGGTGTTTTGATGGTCGGGGAAGAGTTCGCCCATCATTGCCAGATTCGCGGCGTGATCTGCCGCCGAGAGTTGCGTGGAATCGTCTTCTTCGCTGTAAGTGCTGCCGATGACCAGCGTATCGTCCGTAGTCTTCACCGCATATGCCGGGCCGGTGACGGCGTGGCGCAGTCCGGCCAGGGTAGCGCCTGGCAGGTAAGTCAGCTGGCCGCGCACGCGCTGCAGCGGATAAGCGAACGGCGAAAGACGCGCGGCATCATGACTGTTGGCGAGGATTGCGACCGGCGCCTGAGCAATGACCGCGCCGTTGGCATCGATGGCTTGCCATTGACCGCCTTGATGCTGCAGCTGTTCCACGCGGCGGTCGAAAAGTCGTTGTGCGCCAGATTGTTTCAATTGCGCTTTAATCAATGTTGACGGTGCCATCCATCCGGCTTGCGGATACCAATAACCACCCGCGCTCAGCGACAGGCCGCAGGCAGCGCTCAAGGCGCTGCGATCCATGAACTGCGCATATTCCCCGGGCAGACCCAGCCGTGATGCAGTGGAGACCATCCCGGCCTCCGAGAGCAGATCCTGCGCGACATGGGCCATGCCGTCGCAGGCGCCGCTTAATGGATGACCGGCGTCGCTGAGGCGCTTCCATGTCGATAGTGCATACAGAAAACCATGACGGATCAACCGCGACAGCAGCGCATCGTCCGGCGAGAGATGCGGATGCAGCAGACCGGCACGGATGCCGGAGGCGCCGCCGGCAGCGGCCGGCAGTGCGTCGATGACGGTGATCTGCCAGCCGCGTGCAGCCAGACGTTCGGCAACGGCGGCGCCGGCCAGACCGGCGCCGATGATCAGGGCTTTGCGGTCATCGGTTTTCGGCGTTAGCGGAATCGCCCGTGGTGTCTGCCAGGCCGGCGGACTGAAGGTCGCGGCCAGGCGGTGGCGCTTGCGGCCATAGCCGGGCAGGCGCTGAACGCTGAATCCGGCGGCGGTCAGTGCATCGCGCACCGCCGGTGCGGTGGTGTAGGTGGCCAGCGTCGCACCGGTTGCGGCGAGGCGGCCGCAATGGCGCAGCAGCGCGGGTTGCCACATGTCAGGATTGCGCGCCGGTGCGAAGCCGTCGAGATAACAGGCGTCGAAGGGCGCATCGATCTGCGGCCAGACATCGGCGATATCACCGAAGGCCAGTGTCAGCGTTACCGCACCGCCGAAGAAGTGCAGCCGGTGGTGGCCGGGCAGCGGCAGCGGCCATTGCGCCTGCAGTGCTGCGGCTTCATCGGCGAACTCCGGCCATGCCGCATGACAGGCTTTGAGGTCATCGAAGATTAGCGGATGTTTTTCAATTGCGATGTAATGCAGCCGCTCGCAACGAGACGCATCTTCACGCCAGGCTTTCATGGTGACCAGAAAATTGAGGCCCAGACCGAAGCCGGTCTCCATGACGGTGAATACTGCGCGACCGGCCCAGCGTGCCGGCAACTGATTGCCGGCGAGAAACACTT
>JBIIZE010000182.1:0-4926 GCA_044346435.1 Burkholderiales bacterium | reverse complement strand
AGCTGCAGAATGCAGGAGGCGCGGACGATGGCATTGCCGTTGGTGTGCTGGGTCTGACCCATCGCCCAGACAATGGTGCTGGGCTTGTTCTTGGCCATTTGTTCGGCGACGTCGCGGACTTCGGCTTCCTTCATGCCGGTGACTTCCTCAACCTTCTCCGGCGTCCACTTGGCCGCTTCTTCCTTGACCTTGTCCATGCCGTAGACACGGTCCTTGATGTAGTTCTTGTCTTCCCAGCCGTTCTTGAAGATGTGGTGCAGCATGCCCATGATGAAGGCGACGTCGGTGCCGGAACGGATGCGATAGAAGGTGTCGGCCTTGGCGGCGGTGCGTGTGAAGCGCGGATCGACCACGATCACTTTCGCGCCGTTCTCCTTGGCGTGCAGCGTGTGCAGCATCGACACCGGATGCGCTTCCGCGGCGTTCGAACCGAAGAACAGAATGCACTTCGAATTCTGTTCATCGTTGTAGGAGTTGGTCATCGCACCATAACCCCAGGTGTTGGCAACGCCAGCAACCGTGGTCGAGTGGCAGATGCGCGCCTGGTGGTCCATGTTGTTGGTGCCGAAGAACGACACGAACTTGCGCAGCAGATAGGCCTGCTCGTTGTTGTGCTTCGAGGAACCGATCCAGAACGTCGCGTCAGGGCCCGACTCCTTGCGGATCTTCATCAGCTTTTCGCTGACTTCGGTCAAGGCCACATCCCAGGAAATCTTTTCCCACTTGCCGTCCTTGAGTTTCATCGGCGTGCGCAGGCGATGCGAAATCTCGTGCATGCCGTGCTCGCGGATCGAAGCGCCTTTTGCACAGTGCGCGCCGAGGTTGATCGGCGAATCGAATACCGGTTCCTGGCGGATCCACACGCCGTTTTGCACCACGGCATCCACGGCACAACCAACCGAACAGTGCGTGCAGATGGTGCGTTTGACTTCAATCTTGCCTTCCGCACCCTTCTCTGCGGCCTGCGCCTTGCGCATGACCGGGAACGGCAATTGCGACAGCGCCACGGCACCGCCGGTGGCGAGGCCGCTGCGTTTAAGGAAGGTGCGACGATCGATCGTGTTGCCGATAAAAGCCGAAGCGCTGCGCGTCAGACGGCTTTGTGAAGTCGCGGTTTTTGTGGATTTCCGGGTGAGTAACATGGCGTTGCTCCTCAGACCTTGGTGGTTTCGTAATAACGGCGAACGTGCTCGGAGAGCTGGTAACCCTGCCCCTGACGGGCTGCCTGCTTGGCTTCAGCCTTGTGCTCTTCACTGCCCTTGTTCGCAACAACGGCTGCGGCGGCAGCAACACCACCGGCTCCGACTGCTGCAAAAAACTTCCTGCGGCTCATTTTGTCTTTCATGGCTGGATCTCCTTCAGGCAAGCTCGAAATATTGGGTTTCGTGGGTCAGAAAAGCATCGGCGACGCGTGCAACCTTGCGGTAAAAATCGGCACCGGCGGCCTGGTCGACTTTTTCAAACAGCCGTCCATGCCAGGATGCGAGGTAATGCTGGAAAAAAACCTGCTGCTGGCCGGCCGCATCTTCCGACATCGCGGACTCGCCGATCAGCCCGCGCATCACATCGCACAGGGCTGAAAAATGATCTTCGTATTCATTGCTGTCTTCGGTACGGGCGTAGCCGATGCGGGCGAGATCTTCACGCAACTCCGCAAGCATCTGGCCACGCAGGCGGCCTGACATATAGCTGGAGGCATACAGCGACACGGGCGGCAGGCTGGTGCTGACAAACAGCGCGTCGTATTCGGCAGCAACCGCGGCCGGGCTTGCTGAAGCGGCGGCGGCACACAGCGACTGCCAGTGCGGAGTCCTCGGCGACGATCATCTGATCCGCCTCGGCAATGCGTTCAAGGAGTTCTGCGGAAGGACGATCGGCAAACAAATGCGCAAATACGCCATAGAGAGCGGCTCTGACACCGTTCTCCCCCGTTGCGGCTGCTTCCGGGATCGCGCCCATAGCATGTTCTGTTGTGGCCGTCATCATGTGAATTCCTGCCTATCTTATGGGGCTTTACGGCAAAACTCCACAACATGTAGACGAAAAAATGCCCCTTAAAACAAAGGGGCATTGGGTTCAGGGCAGCGTGTCAGGTTGTTGTCAGAATTCGTCGATGTTGCTCTGCGGCGAATTCTGCATCAAATCCATCACACGGCAATCCGCGCACATCTTGATGCGCTCCAGCGCGCCCGGTTGCGAGAACATCGAGTGTTTACCCAGCTTGGCCAGCATACCGTCCACCATCTGCTTGGTTCCAAACGGTTTTCCGCATTTGATGCAGCCAAAAGGCTCGGCCTGATTCAACACCCGCGGCTGCTTCACCTCGGCCATCAAAGCCAGTCGCGGCATCAGATCGATGGCCTTTTCCGGACATGTGCGTACGCACAAACCGCACTGCACGCAATTGCGCTCTATGAAACGCAGCGCAGGCGCTTCTTTGGAATCCTGCAAAGCGCCTTCCGGACAAGCCCCGACGCAGGCCATGCACAGCGTGCACTTGGCCTTGTCGACAGTGATTTCGCCGAAGGGCGCACCCGATTTCAGTGCGATCACATCGGGCGCCGGCTTCGCATGCACGCGCAGATGTTCGAACACAAAATCCAGCGTCGCGCGCTTGTCATTGGAGAAATTGAATCCGGCCGCCGGTATCGGCTGCAAGGCCGGCATCGCCGCAATGCCGCGCGCCAGTTCCTGCGCGTCCCCCGCCGTCAGCAATTGCAGCCGGCCCGGCGCGTGCGCAAAGCCGGTAAGGATGTCGTCACCGATCGCCATCTGCCTGCCCAGCGCCTCGGCATATTCCTCCGCCTCGGAACCCGCCAGCAGCACGGCGACCTGGGTCGCGCCCAGCGCCACCGCGCCCAGCATCAGATCCAGACCCACCGACGCGACATGCAGCACTTCGACCGGAATCAGATTCGCCGGCAGACCCTTGCCCGACCGCGCCAGCCGCGCAATCAGCTCACGACCGTCGCTGCCGTTATGAAACAGCAGCCGCGGATTTTTCCCGCCCGCCGCCGCATAGGCTTTCAGCATGGCCTTGATTCGTGTGCCCATGTCGGCCACCCGCGGATAGGCATAAGTCATCGCGCCTGACGGACACACCGTCGCGCAGCCGCCGCAGCCCATGCACAGATGCGGCTCGACCTCGATGCGGTTTTCCTTCAGCAGGCTGGTGATCGCGCCCGTTGAACAGACATCAATACATTTGGTGCAGCCGGTGATGTTGGAGCGCGCATGCGCGCAGAGTTTTTCCTTATAGACAAAAAACTTCGGCTTCTCGAATTCCCCGGTCATCTGCGGCAGCTTGGCCGCCGCCAGCGCCTGCTCCAGCGGATCGCGTCCGGGCGCCAGATAACCCTGCGGGGGCTGATGCAAACGGATATGCGGCGTCTCCGACAGATCAAACACCAGATCAAAACGATCCGTGCGTGCCTTTTCCGCGCGATCAAAATCAATCGCCTTCACTGCACCGCAGGCGGTGACGCAACTGCGATGCGATTTGCATTTATCCATGTCAATCTGCAGCGCCACGCTGATCGCCGATTCCGGACAGGCTTCGACACAGGCGCCGCAACGCGTGCAGGCTTCAAGATCAATCGGATTCGCCTGCTCCCAGGACACCTCGAAAGCGCCGAGATAACCCTTCAGATCGGTGACACGCCCCGAATACACGGGATAACGCCGCTCGGTCGGCAATTCAGCGCCCTGAGCGCCATCGGTAATCAGCACCGAGATCGACAATGAATCCGCCAGGCGTTCCGCCCAGCCCAGCGCCGCGGCACCGGGACCGACAATCAGCAGATTGTTGCCGGCCTCATAGTTGACCACCGGCACCGGCTCGGCATCGGGCAGGTCCGCAGCCGCCAGCAGCGCCGCCATTTTCGGCGCCGACTGCGCACCCTCTTCAGACCATCCGGCCGTCTCGCGGATATTGACGAAGCGGATCGTCGCCTGCCCGCCAAAATCATCATGCAAAGCCGAGAACAGCGAGGACTCCTGCGTGCAGGCCACCAGCAGATCATCGCCGCTCTTGACCGCAGCCTCGAAGGCCGCAACATGCTGCCGGCACAGCGCGTCATGGATGCGCGGCTCGCCCGATTCCCCCAGCGCAGCGGCAATGGTCTTGCCGTCCATCTTCATGGTGCGGTTGCAATTGCACAGCAAAGTCTTGTGACGCATGGTTATCCCGTATTGATTACCGTTGTTTTTATATCGACGACGACCCGCCGCGCTCAGACCGGCCGCGGGTTCCTGTTTTGTGGTTCCGGCGGTTCAGCAATCACCTCCGCCGCCGGCTCCGGCACTTCAGCGGGCAAGGCCGCCCCGGTGCCGCCCTCCTCGCTGCCCGCTGCAGCCAGACGCTGCTGCTCGGCTTCCTGCTGCTCAGCCTCCTCCAGCTTCTTCGCTTCCGCGCGCCGCTCCTCACCCGCAACAATGATGTCCTGGGCCTGCCTCATCTGCTTCAGCATCGCATCCGGTATCGGATCCGATACCGAATAATCATCAATATACGTGTCGAGCCCGTCCATCACGTTGAAATGCGGTTCATGGAACAGCTTCTTCAACGCCGCACGACGCAGCGACTCATCGACTTTCGGATGCAGAAAACCGCGGAAATCCGAATCCATGTTCAGCCCTTCGACCGGCGGCAGCACCGGCGGCTGCGCCTGGGTCGCCGGCGTTTCCGCAACGGGTTTGACTTCCGCCGGCTGTTCGCGCGCCTGCTGCTTGCGCCGCGACCAGCGGGACAGGAACTCTTCCCCGGTAGCCGGTTTCTCTTCGGAATCTGCCATGTCTATCCAGAATGATTCGATGCATTTCTTGCCCTCTCCCCAACCCTCTCCCACAAAAGTGGGAGAGGGAGTTTTTTCCCCTCTCCCCCGCTTACGGGGGAGAGGGTCAGGGAGAGGGGGGTTATCGCCAAGC
>JBIIZE010000181.1:0-4944 GCA_044346435.1 Burkholderiales bacterium | reverse complement strand
ATGCTCGATGACAACGGCACCGTCATCGGCGTCAAAGCCAAACACCAGGGCAAAAACGTCGAGATCCGCTGCAAGGCGGTGGTCCTCGCCTGCGGCGGTTTTGAATCCAACACCGAAATGCGTACCCGTTATCTCGGCGCCGGCTGGGATCTCGCCAAGGTGCGCGGCACGCGCTTCAACACCGGCGCCGGTATCCGCATGGCGCTCGAAGCGGGCGCGCTGCCCTATGGCCACTGGTCGGGCTGTCACGCGGTGGGCTGGGACATGAATGCCCCTGCCTTCGGTGACCTCGCGGTGGGCGACAATTTCCAGAAACACAGCTATCCGATCGGCATCATGATCAACGCCAACGGCGAACGTTTTGTCGATGAAGGCGCCGACATCCGCAACTACACCTACGCCAAGTACGGCGCCGTGGTGCTCAACCAGCCGGGCATGTTCGCGTGGCAGGTTTTTGATGCGCAATCGATCCCGCTGCTGCGCGACGAATACCGCATCAAGCAGGTCACCAAGGTCCGCGCCGATACGCTGGAAGAACTGGTGAAAAAACTCGATGGCGTGAATGCAGATGCCTGCCTGCGCGAAATCAAGGCCTACAACAAGGCGGTGCGCACCGACGTACCGTTCAACCTCACGGTCAAGGACGGCCGCCGCACCGAAGGCCTCAAGGTCAACAAATCGAACTGGGCGCTGACCATCGACCAGGCGCCGTTCGAAGCCTATGCCGTCACCTGCGGCGTTACCTTCACCTTCGGTGGCGTCAAGGTCAACAACGAGGGCAATGTTGAAGACACTGCCGGCAAACCGATCGCCGGGCTGTATGCCGCCGGCGAAATGGTCGGCGGGCTGTTCTATCACAACTACCCCGGCGGCACCGGCCTCACCTCCGGCGCCGTATTCGGCAAACTCGCCGGCGGCAGCGCCGGCGTCTACGCCAAAAGTTAAACCGCCCCTGACCACATTCCAGACTGTGAAAGCCCGGTTTGCGCCCCCGCAAGCCGGGCGTAGAATGCCCCGCACGACCCACTGGAGGAGTAAGCCATGAACGCACCCGCAATCAAAATCAACAAACCTGTCCGCGAACAGGTCAGCAAGGAAGAATGGGAAGCCCGCGTCAATCTCGCCGCCTGTTACCGGTTGATGGCGGAATACGGCATGATCGAGATGGTCGCCAACCACATCTCGGTGCGCGTGCCGGGCACCCACAACGAGTTCCTGATCAATCCCTACGGCATGCTCTACGAGGAAATGACCGCCTCGTCGATGCTGAAGATCGATCTCGAAGGCAACGTGCTGTTCAACGCCACCGAATACGGCGTCAACCAGGCCGGCTTCGTGATACACAGCGCCGTGCACGCGGCACGCCACGACGTTGAATGCATCATCCATACCCACACGCTGCCGGGCATGGCCGTATCTGCGATGAAATGCGGCATCCTGCCGATCGCGCAGTCCTCGATGCGTTTCCTCGACATCGCCTATCACGACTACGAAGGTGTGGCGCTGCGTCTCGAAGAACGCGAGCGCCTGGTGGAAAACCTCGGTAACCGCGAAGCGATGGTGCTGCGCAACCACGGTCTGCTGACCGTCGGCGCCAGCATCCCCGAGTGCTTCAACAACATGTTCCGCCTCGAGCGTGCCTGCGAACTGCAGGTGATGACGCTGTCGTGCAACACCGAGCTGCAGATGCCGCCGGCGGAAGTCACGCAATACACCAACAACCTGATGCTGCCCGGCGTGCGCCGCCGCTTTGGCCTGCTCGAATGGCCGGCACTGCTGCGCAAGCTCGACCGCAAGGACCCGTCCTATCGGGACTGAGCCGCGTCAGTGGCGAGAAAAGAGCCCCGCGGGGCTCTTTTTTTTGCACCTCGCAAAGCGCTTACCATGGCAACAATGAACAATCCCACGCGCTACCGGGCGCCGGCCTGGCTGCCGGGCGGCAACCTGCAGACCCTGTATCCGGCGCTTGTCGCACTTCGCGCGCGCGTAAGCTACCGCCGCGAGCGCTGGAACACACCGGACGGCGATTTCATCGACCTCGACTGGACTGCCGAAGCCGCGACCGGAGACGCGCCGCTGCTGGTACTGTTCCACGGCCTTGAGGGCAGCTCGAACAGTCAGTATGCGCGCGGGCTGATGCACGGCGCCGTGCAGCGTGGCTGGCGCGGCGTGGTCGTGCATTTCCGCGGCTGCAGCGGCGAGATCAACCGCCTGCCGCGTGCATACCATTCCGGCGACAGCACCGAGATCAACTGGATTCTGCGCCGGCTGCAGGCACAGCACGGCGGCGTCTTGTTCGCCGCCGGCGTTTCGCTTGGCGGCAACGCACTGCTCAAATGGCTCGGCGAACAGGGACAGGCCGCGAACGACGTGGTGCAACGCGCCGCGGCGATTTCAGCCCCGATGGATTTGCATGCCGCCGGACGCGCACTGGAACATGGTTTCAACATGATTTACACGAATAACTTTCTGGCGACGATGAAACGCAAGTCCCTCGACAAACTGCGCCTGCATCCGGGACTGTTCGATCCGGCAAAACTGCGTGCGACACGCACGCTGCGTGAGTTTGACGATCTCATCACCGCGCCGCTGCACGGCTTTGCCGGCGTCGATGATTACTACACGCGGGCGAGCAGCAAGCCGCTGCTACTGTGCGTTGCTGTGCCGACGCTGCTGTTGAACGCACGCAATGATCCGTTTCTCCCCGGTGCTTCGCTTCCTGAACTGCAGCAAATCTCCGCCGCCATCACCCCTGCGTTTCCGGACGAAGGCGGCCATGTCGGCTTTCCGGATCTCTCAGGTTCAATCGGGTGGCTGCCGCAAACCGTGCTCGAATTCCTCGCCGCCCCATGATAAAATTCATAACTAATTGTTTTTATTGAAGTTTTTTGCAGACATTTTAATGACCTCCTTAACGCCTCCACCGGCAGCCATCTTCAAGGCCTACGACATCCGCGGCATCGTCGGCGAAACCCTCACCGTCAGCGGCGTCGAACAGATCGGCCATGCCATCGGTAGCGAAGCGCTCGCGCGCGGACGCGACACCGTCGCCATCGGCCGTGACGGCCGCAACTCGGGACCGGAACTCGCTGCAGCACTGGCGCGCGGACTGCAGTCCAGCGGCGTCAATGTCATCGATGTCGGCATGGTCGCTACGCCGATGCTCTATTTCGCCGCGCATGAACTCGGCACGCTGTCCGGGGTGATGGTCACCGGCTCACATAACCCGCCGCAATACAACGGCCTGAAGATGATGCTCGCCGGCGATACGCTTTCGGGCGAATCGATTCAGGCACTGCGCGCGCGCATCACCAACAACGATCTGACCAACGGCAGCGGCAGCTACCGCACCCACGACATCCGCGCCGCTTACCTCGAACGCATCGTCGGTAGCATCAAACTCGCACGGCCGATGCGCATCGCTGTCGACTGCGGAAACGGCGTTGCCGGCGCCACTGCACCGGAGCTCTACCGCAAGCTCGGCTGCAACGTCGAAGAACTGTTCTGCGAAGTTGACGGTTCATTCCCCAACCATCATCCGGATCCGTCGCAGCCGCACAACCTTGAAGACCTGATTGCCGCGCTGAAAAAAGGCGATGCGGAACTGGGATTGGCTTTTGACGGCGACGGCGACCGCCTCGGCGTGGTCACCAAGTCCGGCAAAATCATTTACCCTGACCGGCAACTGATGCTGTTCGCCGCCGATGTGTTGTCGCGCGTCCCCGGCGGTGAAGTCATCTTCGACGTCAAATGCACGCGCCACCTGTTCGGCTGGATCACCAAACACGGCGGCAAACCGGTGCTGTGGAAAACCGGCCACTCCTTCATCAAGAAAAAACTCAAGGAAAGCGGCGCCCCGCTGGCCGGCGAGATGAGCGGCCACATCTTTTTCAAGGAGCGTTGGTACGGTTTTGATGACGGCATGTATGCCGGTGCACGGCTGCTGGAAATCCTCAGCCGCAGCACCGACCCCTGCGCGGTGCTGGAAGCCCTGCCTGACTCCATCAGCACGCCGGAACTGCAATGGCAGCTGAGCGAAGGCGAGAACTACACGCTGATGGACGCGCTGCAGAAAAGCGCGCGCTTTGACGGCGCCCGCGAAATCATCACCATCGACGGCCTGCGCGTCGAATACCCGGACGGCTTCGGTCTGGCCCGTCCGTCGAACACCACGCCGATCATCGTGTTGCGTTTCGAAGCAGAAAGCACCGATGCCCTGAAACGCATCCAGGCCGATTTCCGCAAGGCCCTTTTGGCCGTCAAACCCGGCGCGACGCTGCCGTTCTGATCAGCGCTTCGCTGGGTTCAGCGTGCCGCGGTTGTAGTCCTTGTCACCGGGCATGACGCAGCGCCCGATGCCGAACAGGCAGCCCTGCGCGTCCATCGGACGCAGCTTGTTCTCCGGATACTGATCGGCGACAACTTTCGCTGCCGCGGCTTTCTGGACATCGACGAATTCCCAACGTCCATTGGGATGCAGGCGCACCTTTTCACCGGACGCGGTGGTGGCATCGACCGGGTCGCCACCCTGTGCCAGGGCAAGCACTGGCGCCAGCAGCAATGCCAGCACCGTCATGCGGGACATCCAGTGACCGGTCATCAGAGTTTCTGCTCGACCCAGGCCTGCACCGACTTCAGCGCTTCCGGCAGTTTTGACGGATCAGTGCCGCCGGCCTGCGCCATGTCCGGCCGCCCGCCGCCTTTGCCACCCACCTGCTGGGCGACAAAGTTGACCAACTCACCCGCTTTGACCTTGCCGGTCAGATCCGCCGTGACACCGGCAATGAGCGTGACCTTGCCACCTTCGACGGCAGCGAGCACGATCGCCGCGCTTTTCAGCTTGTCCTTCAGCTTGTCCATGCCTTCGCGCAGCGCTTTCGAATCCGCGCCGTCCATCGCTGCGGCGAGCACGTTCACACCCTTCACGGCGACCGCCTGCGTCGC